>CAYTAW010000031.1:1223-13979 GCA_964435675.1 uncultured Bdellovibrionales bacterium | reverse complement strand
CGGCAGACCTTTTAATTGCGCTGCTACCGAGAGGAAGCGCGTTCGAGCATCACTTTCCACGTGCGCACGTATTGGCAGGCTCATTCGTACTCACTTTTTTCCGCGCTCACCAATGCTCCGGCTTCTACTTCACCGTTTTAAACCCGAGCACCGCGAGCGGCGGAGTGTTGGCAAACTTAATGGCGTCCCCACGGGGATTCGAACCCCGGTTTTCAGCGTGAAAGGCCGACGTCCTAGGCCGGGCTAGACGATGGGGACGCACGAAAAGTTAGCCCCAAGTGATTACCGAACAGCGGCTCATTCGTCAAGCCCTTGAGCACGAAAAAGTCTTTAACATCAAAGAATTATCGCAATGAAGGTCGAATTGTTGAGTTTTTTATTGCAGTCTGGGCGAGTCCCGAGATTTGCAAATTCCGGCGTTATCTGCTTTTCCTGTAAAAGTGAGATGAAAACCGCATCGATAACTATTGGAGAACTGCGCGAGCTGGCTGTCGATTTTGGACTCGATATTGTTGGAGCATGCGATATTACCAAGCTCAAGGATGAGATTCCGCGGCTCAAGGAGTGGCAAAATGCCGGCCACGCCGGCGAGATGAAATACATGATGCGGGACGCCGAATTACTGACCGGTATTTCACATATTTTGCCTGGTGCCCGATCGGTAATCTCCTGCACGCTCGCATACAGCAGCGATCCCCACCCCCCACTTCTCCCCGGGTTTGGCCGGGTCGCTCGCTATGCTTGGGGCAAAGATTACCATCTCGTATTACCCGAGCTATTGAAAAAGCTGGTCAGCGCTGCCGAGAAAAAACTAGGCAGACCTATTTCGGCGCGAGTAATGACCGACGCGCTTCCGTTTTTAGAGCGCGCTGGCGCGCGGCTCGCTGGCCTCGGGTTTATAGGCAAGAACACCATGCTCATTAGAAAAGGTGTCGGCTCCTTCTTTTTTATCTCCGAGATCTTTTGGGATCTAGAAATCGAAGCCGCGGATGCTCCCGAGCAGGCGAATGACTGCGGCACTTGCCAAAGGTGCCTCGAGCAATGCCCGACCAACGCTTTCACGGCGCCCTACCAACTGAATGCGCCGCGCTGCATATCGTATTTAACAATAGAAAAAAGAGGCGCTCACTCCGAGGATGAGCGCCGATCGCTGGGCGAATGGCTATTTGGCTGTGATATTTGTCAAGAGGTGTGCCCTTTTAATCATGCGGCGATCAAGCACCCATCACTCAAAGTTGTCGAACCCTTCCGGCATGGTTCCGGAAATGGCGCTCTACTTAATTTGAGAGAGATACTGACTCTTCCGAGCAATAAAGCGTTCAAAGAAAAGTTTGCGGCAAGCCCACTGCTCCGTCCTGGTCGGGCCGGCTTGCAGAGAAACGCGCTTGCGGTGGCGGTGAATACTAATTGCGTTGAGCTTGAAAATGAGATTTTTGAATTAGCGGAACACTCACCGAGCGACGTGGTACGCAAAACGGCGCTCTGGGCGTTGGGAAAATTCGCGCGGAGAAATGAATTGCGCGATCATAATCGTTTAACGCGAATAAACAAATAGCATCTCCGTGCATTACTGCGCGGGCTGATAGGTCATACGTTGTTGTTGGAGTTTCAGAAGATAGAACGAACAAACGTTGAGCAGAGGCCTTCGGGATAACCCAAAAAAACCTCTGTCAACGTTGTCCGTTCAGTCACGGTTACGTACTCTCAATCAGCTAAGCGTCTCCTTTCACGCCGCTGATTTGTGGTACTTACACGGGAACTTTCGTGTCCTGACTGCCGTCGTTCTCACCCGCAAGACGAACATCGGAATCTCCATCACCTTCAACTTCGAGGTCCTCGTCGTCGAAATCCTCGTCGTCGAAATCCTCGTCGTCGAAATCCTCGTCGCTCTCGTCAAAGACGTCATCTTCGGCACCAACTTCAGACGTCTCATCATCATGGGACGCCTGGGCTCGCTTCAATTCCGCCAATTCCGAAACCTGAGCGGACACCGTCTCGCCGTTCGATTCCGTCAACCCGGCCTTGAGCAGCTTGCGACGGAGTACGGTATTGTCCGCATCCAAGTGCTCGTGGGCGAAGTTGGAACCGTCGGCCGACAGTACAGTCAGGCCACCCAAGGGACACGACGTTTCGAAGGTAAAGGTACCACCAGGAAAATCGGCGATCAGCTTTTCGAGGCCAGGAACCGGAATCCGGTCATGCTCCTCGTCGACGATCGCCTGAAGCTTGGCGATGACTTCACGAACGTTTTTGGCCCGGCCTTTGACCGTGATCTTGAACGTCTCCGAAAGTTCCTCGCTGTCAGCGTCGAATTCTTGGAGATCGGTCCAGTCCGCGATCGTTTGCGCCACTTCGACTTCCAACTTTGCCAAAGCGGAGTTGTCGGCGTTCGCATCCTTCAGCTTGCCAGTCTTCACGTACACTGAATCAAGCGCTGAAATCAGCGCCGAAACCTTGACCGTCTTCCTGAGCTCGCCCAGATTCCGACCCACGGCATCTTCGAACGCAGTTCGAATCGCAGCGACCTCCGTCGCATACAATCCGACCGCATCTTCGAGGGTGCCGACCAGATCTTCCAGTTCGCCCAATAGCCGCTCAGAGGTCTTGCCGTTGACATCGTTCTTGGTGTCACCGGAGAGCGTAATAGCTCCCCCTCCGCCGGAGCCGAGAATTTCTTCGAGTCCACCAAACAGCAATTCAAGCTGCGGGGGAAGCCCGTCGAGACCCGGTCCACCACCCTGCGGAGCACCATCGCCAGCCTGCGCGAGCAGATCGCTCAGACTGAATGTTTTCCGACGGCCAGGATGGCTTGAGCTTCCTGGAGCACCAGATGCTGGACGCACGCCGCCAGTCAACAGATCGAGGATGTTGAAACCACGCATGTTGCACCTCCTTACTTCGCACGAATTTTTGAAGCGGTGAGAGCGAAAGCCCTCATTTTGACCGCCTCGCAACCCTGCAAGATGCGCCCGTCACACCGCTGTGTGACCGGCGCATCTTGCACTGAAAAAGAAGGTTAAGATGAAAAATTTATTCGTTGAATTACAAAACCTTTTGCTCAACGTTTGTTACGTCTCATAAAAGCAGGCCAATAAAGCCTTCGTTTATGAGGCATAGCTGTTAGTTTTTCGACTACCCAAAGAAAAAGGCGCAAATTAGAGCGCCGATTCCCACCAAAATTTTTTAGTTATTCACAACGGAATACTACGATAACTCATCAATTCTAAGCGCAAGTAATACCCTAGTCAAACTGACCGGAATGCAGCCAAGGGCGGCTCTTCCATTCAAGATTGAAAAACTCCTGAATTGGCCGAAAAAATGGTCAATTAGCTGTAATTGCCCGGGATTATATTGGCATAACAGTCTAAATAGATGGTGAAAACGAACAAACGCCGAGTAACGGCCTTTCGCAGGCCCGCCCCAGAAACCTCAGATGACTTTTATTCTTGCCGCTGGCGAAAAACAGCGAAGATGCGGGTTACACATGACCTGCTATAACGTCTCTTCACAACGGTTAACCATGAATTCGTGAAAACTCTTTTTGGGCGGAAAATTGTCAGTCTAAGAAAGTATCGCGCCGCGCCCTGGATTGCATTAAATGGATTGCAATAAGAATCAAGAACGCCGCCGGGGATCCTTTAAAATCCACGGCGCGGCGTTCGCACGATTGAAAATGTTTTATGATCAGTGTGCCGGAATGGAAGTTTCCGGTTCACTCTTGGCAAGAATCTCCATCATCCGGTCGACCCCTGAGAGTTTCTTTTTTTTCAGAGTACGAACGAAAATTTGCTCTCCGGGAGTCAGGAATCCGCGAGTTTCATAACGGGCTAAGCGGGCCTCCAATTTTTGATGCTCTTCATATAGGCGTTTAAGTTCATTATTTACCGCTTGAACTTTCTGAATCGACTCGCGTTCACGTTTTTCCATTTCTTCCAGTGCCTCCTGATTCACTATAAAAGTAAAAAATTACAACACTACTAACTGCAAACTAAAAAAATGGTTGAATTAAGTTGAGCGCGGCTTGAGTTAAAAGCACGGCGCTTAAATATAAGAAGAGTTCTAAATATTTATTATAAAGCGGCTGAATTGCCAGTGCGCGGGGAAAAAAGTACCGAGGGGAGCGTTCCACCGAAATCTTACCTTTGACTTGAATCTTCCATCTACCAATTTAAAAGACGCCTTTTCTTTCGTCAAAGTAAAAGTAATCGGCGATCGCTTAGTCACTAAATTCGCAGGAAGATTTTTTTTGAAATGGGCGGCGAGGATAAAAGTAGAATGATCATTCGGACACTACAGGCGAATAAAACTAATATTTCTCCCCGCTTGGTCCCCATCGCGCCGGTGCGAGTGAAACCGCGCATCGGATATGGTGCAAATATCAGCGGCGAATATAACCGATTTCATCTCCATTTTAGCGAGGATTCTCCGTGCGGTCCCACTCAGATCCAGCAATAGAGGGGCATCGGGAGTTTTATTCACAACCGCGTTCTGCCCAATCGCATCAATCACTTCTTTCCCAACTTCGTATTTTTCAGCGCCTGCGCACGGGCCAATTAGGACCTGCAGTGGCTCGTCCTGATGCTCAAATTTTGCAATCGTCTTCTCGATAATCGAGTTTGCAAGTCCTCGCCATCCCGCATGAATCAGCGCTACTTTTGTTTTTCCAAAGACGAGCAGCGGCACGCAGTCGGCAGTGCGAATGCAGGCGACGATTGGACGATCTCTCGGAATTTCGATCAGCAACGCATCACCCTCGCACTGCAAAGCGGGCGCAGCGCCGGCGATTTCGATTATGTGATCGCCGTGCGTCTGCACGGGTAAAAGCACTTCGGGTATCTCAAAGTAATCGGCGAGTATCCCTCGCGCTTCTTCAACTGAAACTTTTTTATCCAGAATGCCGCGACCCGAAAAGCCGTGCGCTGTCGTCGCTGCGCGACCCTGCGCGCAGCGGAACGTGAGCGCACCCGCCGAATCGTGCGCGCCCTCAAAATGCTCAGCCATGGTAGCTCCGCCATTGTTCGATGAGCTGGAGCATGTCGGCAGGAAGCGGCGCCTCAACGGTGAGCCGCTTTCCGCTTATGGGATGGGTGACGGTTAAGCTCGCGGAGTGCAGCGCTTGGCGGCCGAAGCGCTCATGGAGGCGCAGTAGCGGTTTAGGGAGCGCCTGAAATACACCATAGACGGTGTCGCCGATTACGGGGGCTCCAACCGATTCAAAATGAACGCGTATCTGATGCGTGCGTCCGGTTTCGATCTGGATTGCGAGTAGCGCGCCATATTCGAAGCGTTCTAAAACGTGCCAGCGGGTGCGCGCTGCGCGTCCCCGCTCATGATTAACGCCCATGCGCGTGCGTTGCGTTGTGTGGCGCGCTATCGGGGCATCGATTATCCCCGAATCCTGGGCTACGTGAACATTTTTTAGTCGCGGCGTTGCTAATACGAGCGCTCGGTATTCCTTTTCGACGACCCGCTCCTGAAATTGCGCGCTCAATGCGCGCTGCACAGTCTCGTTTTTCGCAATTATCAACACGCCCGATGTGTCCTTGTCGAGGCGGTGAACAATCCACGGCCTAATGGAGAAACTCGCCGCAGAGTCGCCTCTCAAATAGTGCGCCAAAGCGTTTAACAAGGTGCCGTCGCGCCGCCCCGCACCCGGATGAACCGTCAAGCCCGGCGGCTTGTTGACACAGAGAAGATCGTCATCTTCGTACAAAATCGAAAGCGCGATATCTTGCGGGATGATTTCAGCGCGCTCCTCCGCTTCCCAAACCACTTCAAGCATATCCCCCGCTTTAAGTCGGCACCCCGGCCGCTCCTCCGCTGCGCCATTCTTCTTAACCAATCCGCGCTCAACGAGCCGCTGAATTTGCGCCCGGCTGACGCCCCCCTGTATCTTATCGTGCAGAAATTTAACCAACGCTTGATCGACGCGCGCCCCGTTTTCCGTTTCTGAAACAGCAAAGGTGAATGTCTGATTTGCCATCACGCCGCTCCCAGAGCAAATTTTGCGCTCTCGATATCGCGACGAATTTGCGCGACCAGCGCTTCGACGCCGCTAAATTTTTGCTCAGCGCGAATTCGCGAAAAAAACGAGAGTTCGATACGCTTGCCGTAAAAATCTTCGCCACAGTAGTTGAAAAGGTGCGCTTCGACGGTTACGCCTTTGCCCGCAAAGGTCGGACGATTTCCGACATTGATTACCGCAGGCTCGCGTCTACCGTTTGTTACTGCAAACCCAGAATAGACACCAAGTGCGGGAATAAGTTGAGAGGTGGCGACATTTGCCGTTGGAATCGAAATACTTTTGCCGCGCCCATCTCCGCGCACGACGCGGCCATCGATGGTAAAGGGGGCTCCTAACAGCACCGCCGCGGCTGCAACATCGCCTTCTCCAATTTGCCGGCGAATCAAGCGGCTTCCAACCTTAACGCCCGCACTCTCGAGATGAGGGACGACTACTAACCTCCGTCCCCGCTCTTCCAACATTTTGCGCATCTGATCGACCTGCGCCGCACGTCCCCTGCCGAACGCGGCGTCGGGACCAACAAAAAGCGCCGCAGTGTCCAATTTATTAATTAGCACGCGATCAATAAAATCGGGCGCTGATAATTGGGAGAGCCCCTCGGTAAATCGCACTAGGACCAACCCGGCAACGCCAAGCCTTTCCAGAATTTGTGTCCGCTGCCGCAAACTGAGCAACGGCGGAAGCTCCTGCGCACGCCCCAGAACGATTGTGGGATGGGGATAAAACGATACGACGAGCGCCGAGCCGTTTTGAGATTTGGCGTGGGCCACTAATTCGCTTAAAAGCTTTCGATGTCCAAGGTGCAGTCCGTCAAAGCTACCTAATGCGACCGAGCGGGGTGCAGCGGGCAAGCCCGCGCCCCCGGATACATTTACGATGTGAACGCTCACGGCCTGATCCATCAACAAACCTCACTGCCCACCGCCGCGAACCTCGCATAGTAGCGGTTGCGCCCTATTTCCGAGCTAAGTCGACAAGTTTCTGCTTGGCGATTCCCGCTTCAGAGCTCTTAGGGTAATCAGCAACAAGTTTTTTGAGCGCAAATGAGGCGGCATTTTTATCTCGTAAGCGAACAAACACATCTGCCTGGCGCAAAAGCGCAAGGGGGGCGCGCACGTGCTTAGGATATTTGACGACGACGTCGTTATAGGCGCGCAGCGCTCCTGGATTGTCGCCCCTACCGTCAGCGGTAACGCCAGCCCAAAAGACCGCATAAACGAACGCAGCGTCGCTCGAACCGTACTCAAGCGCCTGCTGCAATAATGCGTCAGCCTCCGAATACTTGGCATCACGAATAAAAACGATGGCGTCCAGAATTAGGCGTGAGCCTGCCGTATTGAGACCCTGGAGCTCAGGCTCGTCGGTTTCGAGCGCGGCCAAAGGCACAATAGCCGGCGGCGGAACACGGCTCTTGAGGCTCGAAATATCGTCGCGCAGCACAGACACCTCTCGGCCAATGCGCTGATCTTGAAAATGCTGAATCTCATCGAGCCGCCCTGATAGCGCCTGTAGCTCACTGCGCATCGAGTCGATATCACTCGTATGCGATGCCTGAATTGTGCTCATCGAATTAATCGACTGCTCGAGGCGATCGATGCGCTGCATGTTATCGGAACATCCAGAGAATTGAAGAATTGAGACCAATGATACCGCGACCGTGAGGAGCGTTGTTCTGAGCTGCATGAATACCTGAGATATTGATAGGTAAAATGTTAAAAGGCCGGAAGGTGAAGCAACGTTACGCTGCCCTACCAACCGGCCTTATTCGGGTTTCCCCGAGAAGGTTCGAAACCGTCCGATTAATCGAGACGGACAGCGTTCCCCTTAGTTCAAGATCTTGAAGTGCGCACGACGATTCTTCGCCCATGCTTCTTCATTATGGCGCGGATCAAGCGGAAGCTCTTCGCCGTAGCTGATCGTGCTCAAACGCGATGCGTCAATACCAAGGGAGCGAAGGTAGTTGAACGCAGCTTGCGAACGCTTTGCACCAAGAGCCATGTTGTACTCGTTTGTGCCGCGCTCATCGCAGTGACCTTCGATCTGAACATTCTTGCCACCGTTTGCCTTAAGCCAATCAGCACCGTTGCCAAGAATCGTCTTAGCGGTCGCATCAAGGGCGTAAGAATCGAAAGCGAAGTTTACATCCTTAATAATGTCGCCTTCTTGTGCTACGTCGATGTTGCCGTCAACTTTCTTTGTGCGGCACGAACATCCCGTTGCGACAAGCGCAAGAGAAATAAGGAATGCAAGCTTAATAGTACCAATCTTCATAGAAGAGATCTCCCAAACGAATAAAAAACACGAGCGTTATATGATTACAAAGTCGCACTCATTGGCAAGAGTAAATCAGCACCAAATCGAACGACCTAACACGTTGCAGCATCAGAACTATGCCTTACGATTGCGGTCAGTTAAACATATTCAGACTCTACATGCAAGAATGTGATTTCACTGAAAATAAGTTTTTTTTAGCTGCTCAGCGGGCAGCCTAAGCCCGATCATATATTTTAAAAGGGCACCGCCGAGCTCCCCTAGCGATCACGACAGGTGCACTGGACGCCCTGCCGCCAGGTTTAAAACGGCAGCGGCCCCCAGGACGGCATTGAATCGCCGATTCTCCCGCTGGTGATTTCGCGAAAGTTCGCGCCGTCGGAACGAATAATAGCGATTCGCGGCGTGCCGTTTCTACTAACGGTACTCGAAAACACAATATAGCGGCCGTCTGGAGACCAATCCGGATCTTCGTTGTCCCCGCTGCTCGTCAACTGCAGAGGCGCGCTCCCATCCACACCGACCACGAAGAGCTGAAAGCCCGCATCGGCGCGGCAAACAAATGCGATTTTATCGCCCTTTGGAGACCAGCTTGGCGAAGTACAGTAATTCGAAGTGACGAAGCTGATGCGCTTTGCGGCACCACCATCTCTCCCCATAATATAGATCTGCGGTCCGCCGCCGCGATTCGAACAGAAAACAATTTGCGATTCATCAGGTGACCAATCGGGCGAAACGTCGATTGCGCCATTAGGAGGAGTGAGCCGCTTAAGCACTTGGCCCGTCGGGCTGAAGAGCAAAATATCAGATTCCCCATCCACCGATCGCGAACCAAGCAGCGCGCTGCCGTCTTTTGTGAATTTCGCGCCCAGCTCGAGGGCCGGGCCTTTCGTGACCTGGGAAATTTTTCGCGACGCCACATCGATCATAAAGAGGTCAGGAACGCGAAGGCGGTACGAGGTATACGATAGGCGCGAACCAGTGGAATCCCATGACGAGGAGAGCGCGAGTCCGTGCTCGTTTGTGAGTTGACGCAAATTAGCGCCATCGAGATCCATTACAAATAATTCTTTAAAGCGGCCGATCTTCGATGAAAACGCAATCGAACTTCCGAACGGCCCATATTCGCCGGTGAAAAACTTCAGAATCTCATTCGCAAAACGGTGTGCCATCATAGGAACTTGAGACGCGTCCCCCTCGTATTCCTTGCCGAGGACCACCTGCTGTTTCGCGACATCGAGCAGATACAGCTGAGCTTTAATTTTATCGCCATCGCTCGATATCACGCCGCGCACGAGCCCCTCAGCACCGATCACTGTCCAGTCGGAATATGCGGTCTGATCATTTGGAATACACTTCCCCGGCGACTCGATATAGGTATTCGGATGGAGCACTTCGAAATAGCCTGAGAGATCCAGGTCACGCGCAATGGTGTTCGGGATATCCTGATTAGCGGTTGTGCCGGTAGCCTGCAGACAGAGTCGAGGAAGCGCAATCGGGAAAAGCCGTCCGGAACCACGAATATAGATGTCAGTCTGCGCGAATACGCTCTGACCGCACAAAACCATCCCGACCACGCAAACAAGGCGAAGTGCGGTGGATACATTTTTCAAAATAGAGCCTTTCGATAATGCGGCGATATTGTTCATACTTAATTCCAATAAGCACGCCCGATTAGGGGCTAAACCAAGTGATAAAACGGTGCCAGAAGCCTATCACTGGAATGGAAAGCGCGAAAGCACCACACTTGATCAAAACTGTCTTTGGAGCCGCTCACTGTGACAAATAACGAAAGCGCCTCGCTCGGCAGGAAATCACCGACAATTTTTTATGCGCTCGCGGCCTTTATTGCACCGATTATTCTGTATGCGCACGCCGTGCGCTATTTTTTTATTTACGACGATAGCGAACTGGTGGTGAACAAGGCGCCACCGACTTCGGTGGACGGCTGGCTCACGCTTTTAACCTCCCCCTACTACCAGGGTCTTCCGTACTACCGCCCGATTCCATCCCTGCTTTTCGCGCTCGAGCGCACGGCCTTTGGACTCAATCCCGCACCATACCACGCTACCAACATCGTCTGCGTATCGATCTTGAGCTTTGTTCTCTTTTACACGCTCTTACGCAGCCCTTTTTCCGTGGAGAAAAAATCCGCAATCGCTATTTCACTTGCGTGCGTCTTTCATCCCGCGACTTCAAGCACGGTATACGCGATTTCAGGTCGCGAAGCGTTGCTCGCCGCGCTTTGTACGACGGCCGCTTTTTCCAGTTATTTTGCGGCTCGGTTTAGTATGGGCTGGCGCTCGGCGATTTTCGTGCTTGGCGCGCTACTCTGCCGCGAGTCGAGCGTATTTCTAATTCCCGTCTTCGCGGGCTCAGCAGCCATTCAGTATCGATCGAAACCTCCCCCCGTGCTGGTGCGCGATTTATTTTGGCTCGCACTTCCCTTTATGGCGTATCTGGCATTGCGATCATTCGCGCTGAGCGCTAGCGCCTCTTCTCCGGAACTCACTGATTCCTTTCTATCCATTCCCCTGTCCTATTTATACATGCTTTCGTCAATCCTGACGCCGA
This sequence comes from uncultured Bdellovibrionales bacterium, assembly GCA_964435675.1. Lineage (GTDB taxonomy): Bacteria > Bdellovibrionota_C > UBA2361 > UBA2361 > CAYTAW01 > CAYTAW01. The sequence goes on along the minus strand of CAYTAW010000031.1, from coordinate 3,109 downwards.
CCGTCTCTCTGCAGTACGAACCCGAAATTCCCGAATGGCTCACTGGTTCGCGCATGGCGCTTGCCCTTGTGGCAGTGCTTGCGATTGTAAACCTCTTGCGTCTCGTTCAATTCGCTAGGAAGCCGGTGATTGCCGGATCTATTGCCGTTTCACTGCTGAGCTTCACACCGACAGCGAACATATTTCTGCAAGAGACCCCCTTTGACGAACGCCATCTATTGACGCCATTGATAGCTCTGCTGATCGCGATTTTTCTCGCAATTAGGTCTGCGCAGATTCAGTTCTCAGCGTATTTGGGAAGACTCTCCGGCGTTCCGGTGCCAATCGCGGCGGCTTTGATTTTTGGCGCGATTTCTTTCTCGCGCGGCGCGGTTTTCGCAAGCGACGATCTGTTTTTCGATAATTGGCTGAAGTCGGCGTCTGATCGATCGAAAGTAATTAACCATGCCGCGGCCAAAGCGCTCGCGGAAGGCGACGTGCCGCGCGCATTGGAACTCGCCAATCGCTCGATCGATCTTCGTGGCAGCACCCCCGGCTTTCTCTATCGAGGAAGAATTAAGAGCGTGCTCGGCGATTTGAGCGGCGCTCGCGCCGACATAAATTCAACGCTCGAACTCGATAGCGAGCAATCCGCCGCATGGTGCACCCTTGGCATAATCAACCTCAAGAGCGGCGACAGCGTTGAAGCCGAAAGAGATTTCGCGAAGGCGCTGAGCGTCAATTCAAACAGCTGGTGCGCACCAACCGGAACGCCCGCACCGCCTTTTTGGGGAGCAGGCTTAACCGGGGCACAGTTGAAAATGGTTCCTATCTCAAGTCGAGAAGAGGCTCGATTTTATCAGGAGGCGCACGCAATCAGAGCTGGCACATGAATGTCTTGCAGCACGGGGATTCCAAGCAGGAACGCGATGCTCGTAAGGCGCTCAATCTCGTCGCTCCCACACGGATGACCGGTGTCTTCCCACACGAGCATGCCTCGGATCTTCCCGCCCTCCTGCCCCAACGTGCGTAGCTTTTCGAGATGAATTATCCGTTCCTCCCAATTATCTGCACTGCTTGCGCGCACTGAGACTATGGAGCTGAATCCCGTGCTATGAAAGAGCGCCGCGAGATCGAGCCACTCGGTCGGAATAAAAGACGAGCTCTCCGTGACGCATTTCTGTTCAATCAAAATCGGGACACGGGAATCGAGCGTAGCGGATATGCCGCTGGTCATGCACTGAGAAGCTATTACATACGGGGATGTTTCGAAATCTCTGGCAATTTTCAAAATTTCAGCAATTGAAACCGCGGTCGATTGCTGCGCACATGCCAAACGCAGAGATGAAAATGCCTGCTCGAGTCCCGCTTGGCTTTCAACCCCCGCAAATGAAAATAGCGTGGGAAACTCCGCAGCTTGAGCCCCGGCGGCCGTAATACGGCCGGTCGCCCACAGCGCCGCCTCCTTTAAATTCCTGAGTGGACACTCCGTGGCGAGTCTCAGGGCGTCCGTCATTGAAAGCGGCGCGCCGCTTCTGGAATCTTTCAAGATTTCCGATACCGTTCTAGTCGGGATTTCCGCCGCAAATGAATCGCCGCTAAGCGTCCGGCGAGCGGGTGTCCAGCCCGTCGAAGGCAGGAGCCGATACTGGACCGCCAACTCTTTGAATTGCTCGACGCCGTTCTGCAAAAACGAATCAAAATAATAGCGCCGGTTCTCACCGATAAAAACGTGCGCATCGTCCTCACGCAGCCCATACTGTCCGGCCAGGGTGCGTGCCATTTCACTTTTTACCTTATCGCCAAGGTAAAAAACGCGCGTAATTTCGTGCGCCTGCTCGAGGGTCAATGTCCCCGGCCGAAAAGCCCAAATCAGTAACGGCATGGGGACTTTCGCAAAGCGATAC
>CAYTAW010000031.1:0-1213 GCA_964435675.1 uncultured Bdellovibrionales bacterium | reverse complement strand
GTCGATCGCAATCGGTAAGTTTTCCAGAGACCCCGGCGTATCATGCATGCCGAGGACGCCAGAGTCGCCTTTGACCATGTCGAAAATCGAGTGACGCTGCTGCCGAATGATTTGCGGATCATTCTTCCAAACCGCGTGTAGTAAAATACGCAGCAGCGCGAGTGACGTCCGCGAGGAAGAATAGATATAGATCCGCTTTAGTTCTTCGATTGGCCGCTCAGCGTATAGAATCATGCTTCCCGATTTCTGCCGGCATCCCATCCCGAAATCGAGCGCGCAATATCCGCCGTGAGAAAAATAGTCATAAATCGGGATCAAGGAGAGATCGACTTCTCGCTCATGCAGGCGGCAAGCGTTTTCGTATGGCGTCCCCTCACGATAGTCAATAAACGGAAGCTCTTGCAGCAGCTGGTACGGCACCCCGGCAAAGTGATTATTATTCGAAACACGTATCGTACCGCTCATGCGCCGAGCATCGCACATCCGTGCTAGTTAAAATACTACCACGAAGACCACGTTTCACCATGCTATGATAGAGCAGAATAGTGACCGCAGGACCTTGCGATATGATTGATAGGTACCTCCGCAATCGAAGTTCCGCTTACGCAATCACCCGCTGCGTATGCAGGTACTCTCCATATCGGTTATTCCAGCGCTGCTGGAGCGCCTTATCATGTATATCCGGCAATACCGGCTCAACCTCGGGGAGAAAACCGGAATCCTTAAGGTAGGTAGGCGATGCCAAGACTATCCGGGAAAATTGCGGCACGGGTAAATACGGAGCCGTTTCAATCTTTCCCTCCTTATACGAGCGAAGGAAAGCTATCACCTCAAGGATATATTCATTTCCGTGTCGCTCGAGTTCCTCAGGCTCTGGAAGATCGTTGACTATGAGCTGGGCGCCGTCGGCGCTTACCCAAAGATCTGTACGCAGCACAACGTCATCACCGCGCGCTATTATCAAATACGCGCTATTGCTGAATTCAGTGTAGTCCCTGCCATCCGCGACATTCCAGCTGTACGGGTGCGATTTTTCTACGATCTGTATCCGGTATTCCGGGATTGATACACCAACGCCATTGAGCAACGGTGTAAGCACCGTTTCTCCGAACTCACGATCGGCAAGAAGCGCAAAGAACCTCATTCGCGCCAACGGATCCGATGCGATACGCAATGCAATTTCATCTCCGTCCACGAGCGATTCCCCCAGTAC
>CAYTAW010000030.1:7464-14820 GCA_964435675.1 uncultured Bdellovibrionales bacterium | reverse complement strand
CAGTTGATCCGGCGTTTCATTGAATACAAAGCCGTCGGCAAAACGATCGTCCTCAGCCCCGGCGGGTTCGAAACGCCACCCTTTGCTGACGGAACGGGCGGCATAGAGTTTAATTAATTCTCCGGCGATTGATATGACGGATTCGCGGACTTTCGCTTTCGTTTTCTTCCAGCGCGTCGATGCCAGTTTGTCGAGTTTTGGTTTTTGACCTTCACCCGCTGAGTACTTCTGTACTTTGCTGATGTTGTGCACCGGCAAATAGAGGCGGCTGTCGAGATAATCGATTTGCATGAAATCGCCCTCTACATCGTCGAGATTCAGATGTTGGAGGCCGCGGTAGAGCCCGATGCCGTAATCGGAATGCACGACATAATCTCCCGGCTTGAGCTGCGAGAGTGTATTCAACAGACGCCGGGTGATACTCTGCGGCGCGGTTGAGCGCTCACGGTATGAACGCTCTCCGAATATTTCAGTTTCCGAAAGGAAAATAATCTTTTCGTCCTTTAGGCGAATCCCTTCGGAGAGATGTCCGTGCAGAATAGCGACGGGCGGATTGAGGCCGCGTTCGAGCCACTCGCGCGCTGCGATAGTGAGCACCGGCGCATCGATGTTATAATCAAGTAGCAGCCGGTTGAGCCGGCTGGCGCGGGATTCAGATCCGACGTAAAACGCGATGCGGTATCCCTGCTTGCGGAATTCATGAATATACGCTTCGAGGGGTTGAAATGCCTGCCCGCTGCCGACCTTCGTTTTGAGTTTGGTTGAAACTTCGATATTTGAAGCTGAGTGAATGACCTCGATTCCGCGCGACTTGTCGTGCGTTTCTTCTCCCACTTCAATATTGTTGAAGTCGATAGTTTTAAAGCGCGAAAGAGCGGCGCGTATTTCTTCCTCATCGCCAATAAGCGCCCGTGCCTCGGGGACTAGATAATGTTCGCTCATCTTTGTCTCGGCGTGCGCCGCAAAGCTCTCCGCCGCATTGGATAAATGCTGCATTACGCCGGCGGGATCGTCGATAATGACTTGCGTTTCGGGATGCAAGTAGTCGAAAAGCGTAACGCGTTCCGGAAACGCTATCGACTGCGCCAGTTCGATTCCAGGAACGAGAAGTCCGTGTTCCAGCGCTTCGGTAAAGCGGGTGAGTTCGCTTGGAGGCGTTCCGAGCTGCTGCGCGCGCTCCTTGAGGCGCAGCGCAGCCGCGCTGAGTTTGTCATGAAACGGAGAGCCGCTCTGAAGCGGGATCTGTTCGCGCATCGGTAATATTTCAATCGAGGAAATCTGACGCGTACTGCGCTGCGTTGAGGCATTGAATATGCGCAGTTCGGAGACGCGCGCTCCATCGATGCTCAAGCGCACCGGTTCCTGCATGCCCGCAGGGAAGATATCGATAATTGCGCCGCGCACGGCGATATCGCCGATCTCTTCAACTAGGGGGACGCGTCGATACCCACAGAGAGTCAGGTGTCGGATCAGATCTTCACGAGCAATGCGAGTCGATGAATCAATTGTCATCGCCAATCGGTCGATGTGCCAGGGCGGCGGAACGCGGTGCGCAACGGCATCGATCGATGCGACAATTAAAGAGGGAGCGCTCGAGCGCGCCAGCGCGAGGATGCGGATGCGCTCGGCGGTCGTAGCGGTTTGAGGCGATACTTCTTCGAACGGAAGAGTCTCCCATGATGTACACTGGTCGGTCCTGCACAGTTTTTGAAAAGCTGAAAGATCGCTTGTGAGTGATTCGCTCGTTTTGCGATCACTGGTAACTACCAGCAACTTAGGGAATCGCGCCACAAGTCCCGACGCAACCCAACCGCGCGCCGAGCTATGGACGCCAAGGTAATGAGTTATAGGTATAGGTCGGGACATATGAGGGCGGACTTCAAAGCGAACAAAGGCTCTAATTTCCTATATTATCGCGCCGTACAAAAGCCGTCGCCAGCCGAGTAAGCCGGTGTTTTCCGAAAAAATAATGGAGAAGGTTCGGAGCGACGGAATGGCCCCTCAAGCAACTCGCTGGATTTTATGGGTATTTGCGGGGTGCCATTTTTAAATATCGTTTTATTTGACGCCTTGTCTTAGCGGATAACCCCCATAACCTATTCAGCTTTCTTCTTCCCCTGCCGATCTTATTAAGCAAGAATATTTTTACTGCGCTTCACGAAGTATCGTGTAGGGAATGCGAATGAAAACTGTCAAACGCGGATCAGGCCAGCTCGGCGCAACGCTCGTTGAATACTCGATCTTGCTCGGCATGCTGATTCTGATCGGGCTCGCTTCCGTGCGGGCGCTAGGAACTAAGGTTAGTACATCGTTCTCCACGATTTCCAGCAGCATAGACAACCCTCCTGGATAATATTCCGTGGATATTACACAGCTCTTACAATTCTCGTATCAACAAGACGCTTCCGACTTGCACATTAGCGCCGGTGAATCTCCGATGGTTCGCATTCACGGCGATATGAAGCGCGTGAAGGTGCCCGCACTAACTGCTGAACAAACGATCGCGATGATTTACGATATTATGGGAGACGCGCAGCGCAAAGTTTTCGAAGAGCGCAGCGATATCGACTTTTCTATGCAGCTCGGCGACATCGCCCGTTTCCGCGTCAACGTTTTTCGTCAAAACCGGGGTGTCGGCGCAGTATTCCGCAAAATTCCGACACGCGTTTTGACGCTCGAGGAACTCGGCATGCCGAGTATTCTGGCGGCACTTTCACGTAAGGAGAAAGGGCTGGTGCTGGTTACGGGGCCAACCGGATCAGGAAAGTCAACGACGCTGGCCGGAATGATCAATTTGATCAATGAAGAGCTCGAGGGGCATATCTTGACCATCGAGGACCCGATTGAATTCGTGCACCCGTCAAAAAAATGCCTGGTCAATCAGCGGGAAGTCGGGCCACACACGCAGTCATTCTCGAATGCGCTTAAGGCGGCGCTACGTGAGGACCCGGATATCATTCTTGTCGGCGAAATGCGCGATCTCGAAACCATTCAGCTCGCGCTTACCGCGGCAGAAACTGGACATCTAGTGTTCGGTACGCTGCACACCTCGAGCGCGCCCAAAACGGTCGATCGTATCATCGACGTATTCCCCCCCAACCAGCAGGCGCAGGTGCGCGCGATGTTATCCGAGTCGGTACAGGCAATCATCACGCAGACGTTATGCCGCAAGGTCGGCGGCGGCCGCGTGGCGGGACTGGAGATTCTGATCGGTACCGCGGCGGTGAGAAATCTAATTCGTGAAGGAAAAATTCACCAAATTCCGAGTGTGATGCAGACTTCGCGTGGAATTGGAATGCAGACGATGGAGATGCATTTAATGGAACTTTTTGAGAAGGGGTTAATCGATCGCGAAACGGCGATTGAGAAGTCGGGGAACGTTGATTTCTTTAAAGAAGTTGATCAGCCGGGAACGAAGGGTGGTAAGACCCGTTAAGGAGTTTTTCTATGAGCGCGCTCGATATTTCAAAATTGCTCGGCGTTATGGTCGAGCATGACGCGTCGGATCTCTACATAACAGTCGATAGCCCGCCGATGTATCGCATCAACGGCATCGTGCGGCCCGCGGGCAACCGTGTCTTGACCTCGGAGGACACCGAATTGCTCGCGAAGAGCATCATGACTGATAAAAGTCAGCGTGAATTCGAAGAGCATAACGAACAGAACCTCGCGCTCTATTACAGCGCACTCGGCCGCTTCCGCGTCAACATCTTCAAGCAGCGTGGTTGCATCGGATTGGTTATCCGACAGATTAAATCAAATATCCTAACGATTGATAATTTGGAGCTTCCTCCAATTTTAAAGGAAGTGGCAATGTCGAAGCGCGGATTGGTGCTCTTCGTCGGCGGTACCGGTTCGGGGAAGTCGACTTCGCTTGCGGCGTTGATCGATCATAGAAATACAAACAGCGCGGGGCACATTATTACCATCGAAGACCCGATTGAATTCATTCATTTGCACAAAAAATCGATCGTCACCCAGCGCGAAATAGGTATGGATACCGGCAGCTATGGTAATGCGTTGAAAAATGCTCTTCGGCAAGCGCCTGACGTAGTGCTGATCGGAGAAATACGCGATTTGGAGACGATGGAAGCGGCAATCACATTCGCCGAAACAGGGCATTTATGTCTCGCGACGCTGCACAGCAATAACGCCAATCAGGCGATGGAGCGTATCATGAACTTTTTCCCTGCCGAGCGGCATAAACAGATCTATTTGCAGCTTAGCCTAAATCTTCGCAGCATCGTTAGTCAGCGTCTCGTGCGCACTGTAGACGGCGGGCGAGTGGCCGCGGTCGAAATATTGCTCGATAGCCCCCGAGTGAAAGATCTGATTCACAAAGCCGAGATCTCTGAATTGAAAGAGGCGATGGAGAAGAGCACGAATACCGGTATGCAGACATTCGATCAGGCGCTTTTCGATCTCTATCGCGCCGGAAAGATTACTCTCGAAGAGGCGCTCAAAAACGCCGACAGCGCGAACAATTTGCGTCTGCGTGTTAAGCTCTCCGAAGAGGGCGGGCTTGAAGAAAAGAGCGAACTCAAACTCAAAGCGACTTCAGGCGAGAATGGCGCGGCTAAACCGAAGAAGGGTGGTGAAGACCTCAAACTTCGCCTTGATTAAGTAAAGTTCGCTGCATATACTTCGGCAATGAGCGTATGTGTGCGCCTACTGCGACGATTTCCATTTATAATTGCCGCCACTTCCCTTCTTTTCTCAGTATCGTTAGCCGAATTTATTTTTCGCTTCAAATATCCTCCACAGCTGTCGTGTGCGCATCTTCTTTTTCGTCACGATCCCCGATTTGGTTGGGCGCAGATCGAGAATGTGGCGGGATTTGGTCACTATAACTTTGACAAATTCATTTCTAATAACAGCGATGGTTTTCGAGATCGTCAGTTTGGCGCGAAGGCGCGGCCGCGAATTGGGATTATCGGAGACTCGTTTGTGAGGGGCTTCGGCGTCAATCAGAGTGAACGTTTTACCGAGCAGCTTCAAGAGCAGTTAAAACATTGGGAAGTGCTTAACCTCGGCATATCAGCTTACAGCACGGTTCAGGAAAATCTCGTGCTGCGTGAAGTGTTTGACCGCTTGAAACTCGATATCGTGGTGCTTGTCTTTTGCAGTGAAAATGACCGCCAGGACAATCGATCGACGAATTTCAAAAGAAAATATTTTCGTCCCTATGTCGTACACACTGCGGCCGGAGAACTCGAGTTTAAAGGCATCCCCGTTCCGAAAAGTCGTTATTTTTTATTGACGGATTTCCCCTGGCTTGCCCATTCGCAGTTATTATTGGCGCTGCTCAGGGAATTTAATAATGAAATGCCCAATGAGGAACTGCCTGATTTGACCGAGCAGCTCGTGGAGGATATGGCGCGCTTCGTTGAATCCCGTGGAGGAAAGTTCGTGGTCGCAGTTACTGACCGCACCCAAGATTTGAGATTTGTCGAGTGGCTCGAAGCGAGGAGATGGAAATTTCTCGATTTGACGACACCGCTGCGTATCCCCGGAGATGGTCATTGGACCCCGGAGGGTAATCAGGTTGTTGCCGCCATGACGAAGAAATTTTTGGTTGATAATCAGATGTTGCAGTAATTTCGATTGTTTTGATTGTTGCGCCAGAATCCGATAATCTTCTTGTTGGATGGCGTATTCTGGTATAGTTCCTTAGTGGACAGGATTTGAGACATGGACGAGACAACGGGCGCAATCATAGAACGGATCACGGTGCGGTCGGACAAACCGATGCACTTGGCCAATGGCGAATATAGCAAGGTATTCTATGACTGTATCCAGCTCACTCCTAATGACCTGGCGCGCTTGGCTGCGGAAGCGGTTGGTGAAATACCTGAAAGCGACTTTGATATGGTTGTCGGTCTGGCCTACTCGGGCATCCTTTTTGCGGCGGCTGTCGCCGGCGGAAAGCAGGTGGCAATATTAGATCATGAACAAAAACTGCACGGACCTGATATATCCGGGCAGCGTATTATCGTCGCAGACGACGTCGTGCACACGACTCGCCGCGTCAACGACGCGATCGGCGTTATCTCTCGCTATGGCGGCAAGGTTGTTGGGGTCGCCTGCATTATTCACCGCGCGTCGAGCGCGCAATTTTCCTTCCCCGTTTGGAGCGCATTCCAAGCGGGATCAAATTAACGGTGGCGCGTGGAGCATAATCCCTGGAAAACTATTGGATCGCGGGAAGTTTACCGTAATCCTTGGTTTTCGGTGCGTGAGGATCAGGTTATTCGTCCCGACGGCAAACCGGGAATTTATGGCGTTGTCGAATCGAAAGTCGCCACAGGAATCATTCCGATCGATGACGAAGGATATACCTGGCTGGTTGGTCAATACCGATATCCCATAGAGATCTATTCGTGGGAGATCATCGAGGGCGGCGCCGATCCAGGAGAGACTCCGCGAGAAGCGGCAATTCGCGAGTTGAAAGAAGAGGCGGGACTCACAGCGCGCGACGTTGTACAGCTGGGAGCGCCATTTTATTTGAGTAATTGCTTTACTTCCGAGCGAGCCGACGTTTTCTTGGCGCGTGGTATTACGGTCGGTGAGGCGCAGCCGGAAGGTACTGAGGTGCTGCAATTGAAGCGGCTTCCCTTTTCGGAGGCGCTGGCGATGGCGCGCAGCGGAGAGATATCTGACGCGGTGGCGATTATAGGCCTGGAGCGTGCCGCGCATTTTCTTTCGAGCGTAAAGACATGAAGCCGGCGATGACACCACAGCAGAATCGCTTGACGGCGGGCGAGAAGTCGGCGCTTGATCTGTATAAGGAGCTGGTGGTTGGCGATCAATCGTGGGCCGCGCTTTTACGCTACGAATTGACCATGCTTTTATTTTCGGGACTGCCCGGGATGCTTGGACTTGGCAGCCGTTCGCTTCTGTATCCGGGAATGTTTGCAGCCTGCGGAAAGCGTCCTGGGTTTGGCCGCGGCATTTCTATCCGTCAGCCGAAACGCATTTGGATCGGGGATAAGCTGCTTGCCGATGATTACTCGGTTTTCGACGTGCGGGGTAAGAATGCCGAAATTCGTCTCGGTGACTTCGTTTCGGTCGGGCGTTTTTCTACGGTTACCGCGAAAGAGGGTGCAGTGCGAATATCCTCAGGGGTCAACATTGGCTCCTATGCGCGCATCGCCACCCAATCTAAGGTCGAAATTGGCGAAAGCACGCTGATCGCGGCCTATTGTTATATCGGACCTGGTAATCATTCGGACTCTGATCCTGATAAACCGCTGATCAGTCAGGATATGGAGATAAAAGGTGGGGTCTCAATCGGAGCGCACGCATGGATTGGCGCTCATTCAACGATTATTGACGGCGTTTCTATTGGTGAAAACG
>CAYTAW010000030.1:437-7454 GCA_964435675.1 uncultured Bdellovibrionales bacterium | reverse complement strand
GTGCGTGAGTCCGTGCCGGCCAACGCGATCGCTGTTGGCGCTCCCGCTAAAGTTATTCGTATGCGGAATTAGCGGCGCGTTTCTGAGGCTTCGGGTTCGACTGGAAACTGAAGGGTGGCGTTGTAACTTGCTTTTCCGCAGTTGTTGCCGACTCCAGACACCGCCGGATTATTCAGTTATGTAACGAAAGTATTGGGGCTCAACAATAGCGTCCGGGATCGGTTCGGCTAATGATGCCTCTACTGTTGAGTAGGCCCAGGAATGGTCGGAGGGCGCTTCGTGTAATCGTTGCGGAAACCGTGCTGAAATGAGCCGTACTTTGCCCTCCAGCGTGACCAAAAGCCATTCTCCGCAATGGCGGCGGAAGCGAATGCTATATAGAAATGCTGACGGCGTACCCTTTGCGTAGCTCGGCAAGTTTCTCTTCTACAATTGCTTCGCGCTTCTTTGCTAGTAGTTGTTCTTCAATCGCCGGTTTTGCACTGGCGAGAGTCCCCGGGTTTTCAGCGTTATGCTCTTGAACTTTGACGATATGGAAACCGAATTGTGTGCGAAATGGCTTACTGATCTGACCGATCGGCAGTGAAAACGCCTGCTCTTCGAATTCAGGCACCATCATGCCTCGTCCGAAGCTACCAAGGTCTCCGCCTTGCGCCGCGGATGGGCACTGTGATTGAGCTTTGGCCACTTCAGCAAAATCCTTATTTCCTTCGGTTACCTGTTTGTATATGTCGTTAATCTTCGTTTCGGCTGCCGTCTGGGCTTCTTTTGGGGCGTTCTGTTCGGCTTTGATTAGGATGTGGCTCGCGTGCACCGTTTCTTTTTGCGCGTATTTCTTGGGGTCCTTGTCGTACTCCTTTTGAATCTCATCTGCGCTTATCTCTACATTCTTCAGAAGCGCTTTGTCGATGTAGCTGTTGATTGTGAAATCTTTGCGAATCTCAGTTTCGAACGTTTTCATGTCGGTCTTGATTGCTTTGAGCAGCTCTTCGAGCTTTTCTTTACCGCCATACCCATCGACCACTTTCTTAACTGACTCTTCGACTTCCGCTGGCGACACCAGCCCGCTCTTCTCAGCCTCGCTTAAAAGTATTTGACGATTAATCATGGCGTAGACTACGCGGCGACGCAGATCGGCGAGCATCTTCGGATTGCTCTTCGAGCTTTGGAGTACGTATGCAAAATTCGGTTTCTGTTCAATCTGCTTGTCGATTTCGCCGAGGGTAATTTGGCGCCCTTTCATCGAGGCGACAACCTGATTCGGAGATTCGGTCGGTTTGATTTCCGCGGTTTTTGCATCTTCTGCATTAATATCTTTAGGCATGACCGTACCGGCTACAATAACTGTATACGCGCAGCAAAGCGCAATTGTTCTAAGGAATGAGCGAATAAGCATAGTTTCTCCACCATTGAAGCCGTTGGCGGCACTATACTCTATTCGTGGCATTGCCAAAACCCACATAGAAAGAGGTGCAAAAAACGGCATTCGCGCAGGGGAGCGTCCCTGTGCTAGCATTCGGGGCATCCGCTGCGCTTCTGCCGCGCGGGGCATGGAAGGGCCGCCAAGAGGCGCGCACTAGATTATGAGCGACCAACAAGACGAACGATCCTGGACAATAAGCGGTCCAAGCCGCTACCAGCGTGAGGGGCGCCGCAGGGAAACTCCGCGCAAGAACCGCTTTGTGCTGGTGGTATCTATTTTAGTTTTTCTGTGCATCATGCTGACTCAAATTCTCTTGAATTTTATGCGTTCGGACGCGTTCCCGAAGCTGCCGCCCGGGCGCTATGCGGGCCAGTTTACCGGGCTCGCAGATTTTAGCGGAGCGCGCGATTGGATACTCACACTCTCTGATGACTACAAAAAGCTCGAAGCGATTTTTTTGGGCTCGGATGGCGCTGGGCTACCAGCGCAGCGAAATGGCTCCGGCTACTTGGTAATTGAGGGGAGCGAGAAGAATCTCATTTTAAAGGGGACTTCCTTGAGCGGTTTGGAAGCGCGCGGAGAGCTGCAGATTGAAGGCGCGCGCCGCAGCGGAGAATGGACGCTTAAGCCGCTGAGCATCGCTGATTTTTCTGCCGATCAGTCGTTCCGCCATTGGCTGCAATTGCGCGCGGAAATAGATAAGGTGAATGACGACCTGGGTGCCGCTGAGCAGCTGGTGCCGGCGCAAAAGACCGAGATTGAAGAGCTGGCGCATATGGTAACCGATGAAGTTGCGCTCAAGGACCTCGGCCAAAAACGCTCAAAAGAGCTGCAGCAGCGTCTTGCGGCGAATGAGACTGCATTGAACAAAGCAAAAGCCGATGTGGCCAACGGCGAGACCCAGCTGCGTCTTGCGCAAAAAGTAACCGCAAAAGGAAAGCTCGTAGCGCTCGCCCGGGATTCTTTGGAGCGCGAAACGCGCTGGGCGCGTTCAGCTATGGCAGGTTCTCTCGGTGGGAATTCGGTAGATATTGAGAGTGCGGTTAAAAAAGCTCAAGAAATAACGGCGTTGAAGCAAGCATTAGAGGATGAATCCGTCGGTGTGCAGGAACTCGAGCGCGAGCTCGAGGCGAAGGAGGGACGGCAATGAGGCGTCTGTTAATCCCGCTGCTCTTTTGTTTAACGGCGCATCAAAACGTGCGTGCCGAGGACGCTCCGCTTGCCCGCATCGCGCTTCCGGTAGCGATTGACTTCGAACCTTCGGCGGCAGCATGCGCATTTCGATTGGACGCCGGATTGTCGGTAACTCGCGCACTGCTAATTCCAGAGAGTCGCAGTGACGGCTCGGCGCTCGAGCACTGGCTCGTTGGCTGCCCGGTACCGCCGGAAGGTGAGAAGATTTCTCAAGTAAGCGCGGTCATCGAACACGCTGAAGGGGCTTCAGTCGTTCACGCTGCTCCCGATGAGGTGCTTCCAAATGAAAAGCTTCTCGACAGCGATGAGGAGGCTCGGCAATATTTAGTCAAGCAGCGCGAACTCCTTTCGAGCTACAATGTTCAAATAAAAGCTCAAGAAGCTGAACTTAGCCGTCTGCGAAATAAGGCTGATTCGATGGGGCAGCAGGGATCTATAGCCGAAATGGAGAAGCGGGTAGCCGAAGGGGAGCGAAAGCTGGCTGAAGCTCAGCGCGATCGTCAGAACCTGGAGGGCGCCCTTAAAGGGGTGCGGGTGAGCGCGGCTCCCGCAAATTCCGGAGCGATGGAGGTCGAGATTACCAAGCAGCTCACCGAGCTTGCGCAGGCCGCCCGTTCGGCCGAAGCGAGCGTAAGTCAGCGTTCGGCTGCTGGCGCCAATCCGCTGAGCGAGCGAATGGAGCTTATCGAAGCGACCCGCTTCGATGATATCGATAAAATCCGTGCTGAGTTGGTTATTATGCGCAAACGGCGGCAGCAGCTCGAAGATTCGCTGCAGGGCGGGGCGCCGTCTCCGCTTGATTATGAATAGGTTTGGCCTTTTTGGATTGCCGGAAAACCGCTAATCTTCAGAATACCCGAGAGAGGTTCCCCGATGAATACCGACGCTGCAGTCGACCAAAGCGTTCGTCAAATTGCCCGCTATGTTTCGTGCCGCGGCATGGAAACGCCGGCTATATTTTTGCTTGAATGCATGCGCCCGTTTTCTGGATCGATGGCGCTGGCGGCGGAGGCGTTTATTCCTGTTTTGAGTGTCATGTTCGGAGAGGCGCGCTTAAAGCAGCTGCAAATGGTGCTCGCCAATCACGACGCACTAACTCACTTGGTAACGCTGCTCGAAGAGGCGCGTAGCGCGGAGACCACGCATGGCTGAGCATGCGACTATTGGAATATGCATATTAATTACGGCGATTGTCGCCCTTGTGCTTCGCTATATCGCTGAGGCGCGGAAGGGGCGAGATTTTTTCGTGCGGCGTATCCCCGGTGTTGATGCGATTGATGAAGCGGTGGGAAAATCAGTCGAGCTCGGCCGGCCGCTCAGTTTTACTTCCGGATTGACAGTGGTCAGCCCTGTGCTCTACGCATGCCTCGGCGTGCTGTTTCATATAGCGCGTAAGGCAGCGCGTTATAAAGTCAAGCTGCTTTTGCCGCAGAACGACGCGCAAGTAATGGCGATCGCCGACGATACGGTCAAAGACGCCTATCGGCTTGAGAACCGGCAGTCTTTTTTTGATGCTCACAATTCGCGATTTCTATCGGATGAGCAGTTTGCTTTTGCCGCCGGCTATTCGGGAATGGTGCAGCGCGAGAACGTCGGATCGGCCTTTTTATTCGGTGCTTTCGCGGGCGAGTCCTTAATCCTGGCCGAGGCGGGGCAACAAATCGGCGCCATGCAGGTCGCGGGCAGTGTTTCTCCGGAGCAGGTGGCATTTTTTGTGTGCACCTGCGACTATACGTTAATCGGTGAAGAGCTTTTTGCCGCTTCCGCGTATCTGACGCGTGAACCGGTGCAGCTCGGAAGCCTTCTCGGTCAGGATCGCGCGAAACTTCTCTTTTTAGTTTTGATATTGGCCGGCGTCGGCATCTCGACAATTAATCAGTTTCTCGCTGAACCCATTCCTAATGTCGATAGCTTTATAACTTGGACGTGGTAAGCGATGAATAGGCAGCGGCTCATCCGGTTATTTACATTTCTTGGCGGTCTTTATTTTTTCGTCGAGTATCTGCTTCCCGAGAAAATCGGCGAATTTCAATTCAGCCGGTACAACGATCAGATTACGCAGGGATTGATGGCCGTTACCGCCATGACCTTCGGTTTAGGGATAATCAATATCTTGTACATTCACGGCTCGAAAGTCGCTTTTCGTCGAAAGGGGTGGATTAACAGTGTTGGTTTGCTCCTTGGTTTGACCTGCATGCTGACCGTAACGATTCGCGAGTGGCGCGCTTCCTCCAGTATTGCCGCGCAGTCGACGCGCTATACCGTACTCGCCGATTTTGCGGCGGCCATTACCACCGATTTCGCGCAAAAAAAAGTCGACACTGAGAAGAGTTCCGCGCGGGCGGACGTGTTAAAGGCGGAAGGATCCGCTCTTCTCAATGGAATTTCCCAGCCATCGACCCTTCCTGAACGAATGGCCGAGAGTGATATCGCTCAGTTTCAGCGCATTTCGGCGCTGCTTGAGGACTCTGTGGCAAAGACGGCCGCCTCGGTCGGGCTCGTCGTTTCTCCGGCGGCCGACAACGGCGCGTCATTGACCGCCGCCGCTCAGGGCTTGCGCGCGACTGCGCAGCTAGTGCAGGAGCGCGCGCAGTTTCTGTACCGATACTCTTTCGATTATTCGCTTTATCAATTGCTCTATGAGGGATTTTTTATCGCGCTGGGCTCTGCGATGTTCGCGCTGCTCGGCTTTTATATGGCCGCAGCCGCATACCGGGCATTCCGCGTCCGATCCTTCGAATCGGCATTGATGATGACCGCCGCAGTAATCGTCATGCTCGGGCAGATTCCTTTCGGGCTCTGGATTTGGGATGGTTTTACGGATTTGCGTCTCTGGCTCCTCTCAACGCCAAGCACCGCTGCGTTTCGCGCGGTAAAATTCGGCGCGGCGGTCGCCGGTTTGGTAATGGCTTTCCGTATGTGGCTCTCGATTGAAACCGACTCGTTTAGCGATAAGCCCGGTGTGAAGCAGTGAAGATTGATCGGCGCGTCATATACCTTTTTGTTTTTGCGGCGCTCGCATGGCCGCTGCTTACCCAGTGGTCGGTTCCTGCCGCGCGTATGGAGGCCGCCGAGAAGCTTTATAATTTAATTGAGAATACGCCGGTTAAATCGCCGGATGTCGCGGTTGTCGCATTCGATTTTGGCCCGAGTCTCGTCGCGGAAAATGGAACGCAAGCCGAAGTAGTTCTCGAACATCTGATGCGTCGCCGCATGCCAATCGCGTTATTTTCGCTCTACATTCAAGCCGAACCTTTCTTGAAGAGCATTCCAGACAAAGTTGCCGCGCGGTTAATGGCGGAATTTCCCGGCGAACGCTGGGAGTACGGGCGTGATTGGATTAATTTAGGGTACCGCCCAAACGGCATGTTGATGGTGCAGGGCCTGCAAAAATCGCAAAATATCGCCGAATTATTCGGCACCGATGTGCGCGGTAATAAACTGACCGAAAGCCCGATTTTTCAGGGGGTAAAGACCTTGGAAAATATCAAACTACTGGTAGAGATATCGGGGCTTGTCGGCATGCTCGATACCTATGTCGCGTTCTTTCAGAAAGGAAGCTACCGCCCGGCTTTTGGTCACGGCTGCACATCGATTACGATCCCGGAAGCTTTTATCTATCTTGATTCGGGCCAAATTAACGGGCTGCTTGAGGGAATATCCGGAGCAGCTTGGTATTCCACGCTGCTGCAGCGTCGTTACGCCGCGCGCATTCCCGATCGGTCGGGTGTAATGAACACGGCGCTCGGCGTCGCTCACGGAGTAATCTTGGTTTTGATATTAATCGGTAATCTTTCGGGGTTGAGGAGGAATAAGGAGTGAGCCTTTCGCTCGATCAGTGGCGTGAGCTGACGCTCTTCTTTGCGGGGCTTTCGACGCTCGCCGTATTTTCATTTCTGATTAAGGAGAATCCATTTTATCGTTTCTTCGAGCATATTTATATCGGGATAGCCACCGGATTAGGTGTCATTCTAACCTTTAAAAATTTTCTCTGGCCGAACATTCTTATCCCGTTACTGGGATTGGATATCGTGCAATTTCCCGACGGTAGTTTTTCGAAGGATTACAATCCTTGGGTGCTGCTCTACGGGGTCGCGCTTATTTTCGGATTATTCTTCTATTTCTCGTACAGTCGGCGCTATGCCTGGCTCTCGAAACTGGTGATCGGGTTTTCTCTCGGAATCGGCGGCGGACTCGCCTTTAAGGCGTTTTTCAGCGAATGGATTCCGCAGATCCAGAGCAGCTTTAAGCCTCTTCTTGTTCGCGAGTGTGTCGAGGGTGCGTGCGCAATTAGCCTGCGCCAGAGTTTCGAGAATACCGTTTTCGTGGCCACATTCGTTGTGGTCATGTATTACTTCTTCTTCTCGTTTCGCCGAACAACTAAGGCCGGTGCCGCGATG
>CAYTAW010000030.1:0-427 GCA_964435675.1 uncultured Bdellovibrionales bacterium | reverse complement strand
GCTCTTGATGGTTTGTTTTGGGGCATTCTTCGGGTCAACGGTAATGGCGCGCATGGCTTTGCTTGTTGAGCGTGTCGGCTTTTTACTGATTGATTGGCGTGCGGTAGTGGCGCATCTGCTCGGCTTCAGCGGTGGGGGCGTGTCGTGAGCGAAGCGAAATCTATAGACCCCAATACGTTGCGCACGGTATTGGTTACCGACTGCGGGTCGACGACGACCAAGGCGCTGCTCTTTGAAAAACGAGCTGAAGGGTGGCGACAGACCTTTCGTGGAGAGGCGCCCACGACGGTCGAGGAGCCAGTGGCCGATGTAACGGTTGGCGCTCTTAATGCCTTTTCAGAGGTGCAGGAGCTAAGCGCGCGTGCCATTTTGAAAGATGCGCCGATGGGCGGCGCGGAGCCTCCCTTCGAAATTTCCGGACATGATT
>CAYTAW010000029.1:0-14848 GCA_964435675.1 uncultured Bdellovibrionales bacterium | reverse complement strand
GAAATGGCGGATGCAGATTTTGGATATGTTGGTTCTGGTCCGGGAATTATTACCGTTAGTACGTACGACAGACAGAAAGCACCTGTCGGAGGAATACAGATCATCGCTACCGATCTAAACACGGGCAAGGGAGTGGGGATTTTCTATACGGGAAGCAGCGGATTCGTGCAGATAAAAGTACCCGGCGGTTCACGAGTGCAGCTGTATCCAACGCAAGGCGGATACTTTTTTGCGGCGCCGCAAGTCATAACAGCTCCTCCCAGTGGAATAATTTCAGCGAAATTTTTTGCTGCTCAGATCACGGCTTCGGCCTTGGAACAGTAGCCGCCGGTCCGGTAAGATTAGAATGTCCAAAATGAAAATGGTTTTTCGTGTCGCTCTTCCGGAGCGGTACTGTCCAATTGCTTCCTGACCAATGGATTTTCTCGTAATCCTAGGATCTGTGCGTTCGCAATTTGTTCCCACTTAGATCGGTTTGAATCTATCGAACGGTCTATCTCTCCGGAATAGGTTGCCCCGGTTCGCCCATCTACCGTTGATATCAATACGTTGGTCAGATTCCCCGTTCCCGTGTAGCGCAAAATGGTAAGGGCTTCGCTTTGGCCCGTAGCGTCCCGCGCGCTTACTGGAGGACCTCCCCTAATCTTATCAATTTTTAACTCGAAATTTGCGTCTTCGCTTTGCGTTACTGATATTGCGGTGCTCGGCATGCTAAGCGCATGTGGCTTCACCAGGCCAACCGACGAGGCGGCAGTAAGAACGCTGCGTCGTATGTCAGGAGTTAATTGGTCAACCTGTCCAACGAAAATCATAAATTTCTCCACACCCTTGAGCCCCTCAATTGTACGGTAATGGCTGAGCTATTTAAATTTATTAGCGATGTATGCGCGGCGGGGGAACCTTCTTAACATCCTTATATTGCAGAATAATTTCGCCAGATGCGGCAAATGTAGTCGTTCACTGCATAACCTTTACGGTTAGGCGGGAGTGTAATGTATGACTATTGGCAATATTTTAATGAGAATTTTGACATCTGTCATGATGGTCGCGCTCTGGTGGTTTGCGAGCGCTATCTGTTTGGGCGTTATCGCGCTGGGATTTGGAGTGTTTGCAATTATGACCGTTCCGTTGATCTACGAATTTGTAAGGACCCCGTGGGGGGCTTTTTACGGATATTTGTTGCAGACCATTCTTTTCGGCGGGACGATACTGTTGGTTTGGCTTCAATGTAGAAGAGTTCCTTCGGGGATAGCGGGAACAATGATCATACGCTGGGGGATTGCATTGGAAGTCGGCCTTGGCTTCACCTGCATCATGCTCTCTTACCTGTAGAATTAGGGGTCTCCCTATGCAACGTTCTTTCGACGGATGTCATATCTTTTAATAGGCGTCATAGGCGCTGGGGTTTTCGAGCTTAAATGCTTTTAGCAGGAAGAATGCTAAAAATTCGGTTGTATGTGCGCTAGTTTTCAGCCAGCATTAAGCGCTAATTTTCGCCGCGTCGAGTCGCCGGAAGCCCTGCGTAATCTCGGAAATGAAAATCTCGGTGAATTAAATCAGCCCGATCAAAGGCTCTCGGATTCCGCCATTCGTGAAGCTGCTTTGCTGCGGCGTGGAGTGAGTGCGGAGCCTGAGCCCGCCGCTTCCCCCGTACATACTCCGGCAGTACCAGGCCGTCTGTCTGGCCCGCCGGCAGTTGAAGTCGCCCCTCAGGCAGGGAGTGCGGTGCTGGCAGCGCCCCAGTCGGCGCAGAGTCTTCGCGAACAGATGAATCTTCCGACTGCGGAGCAGTTCCCGAGACTATCTGTTGACGAGTTAAGAGAACGCTACGCCACCAATCGCGCACTGATAGAGCCTGAGGTAGAAAAACGCCGTGACCAATTTATATCTGTCGGATTTTCCGGACGCGGAGCGGATGATCTCGAGCGTATATTTGTTAACAGGCAGGGCGCTGACGGTCGAGCTCTTCAAGTATTTGGCATGGCGCGATTGAAAAATGAGTCGACGAGATCCCTATTTGATAATCTAGAAGAGGCAGCGGTTCATTCCGTGGATTATGCGACGACTAAGTGCGGGGAGCGGCAGCGATTGGACCCTGAGTCTGGCGGAATCCTAGTGCTCACCTTCGACAGCAGACCAATGTCAGAAAGCCCAAGTGGAAGACACAAAGTGCGCCCGTACGAGCGAGAGGAATATCTTGTTGAGCGCACTACATTTCCGCTTACACCAAGCACGTTTGACACGATGGTTCTCGGAGCAATTGGCTATAACCGCTTTGGCCCAATGCATGAAGTATCGGAGTCGATGGGATTAGAATATGGAAAAGTGGTGGCCGAACGGGAACGAGCGCTTTTTAATGATCCAGGAATTCCCGGTATGCTGGAGCGCGAAATTAATTATCACGAGCGGATTTTTCTAGCTCGGCAGTTTCTCGCTTTGGCGCTGATAGTCGATACGATCGCGTTGATGGAGTCCTGACAATTTCGCGACCAATGGAGTTCCAATACATATTTCAATTTCAACACAGATTTTTTATCTTTCCGGTACAGAATCAGGGGGAATAAAAAATTTATGTTGTAAATTCCTGAGATTCTGAATAGTGACGAGCGAAATGAGTGGTGGATCCAGAATGATTATTCATTATTGAAAGAGGGGAAAATACGTTAATTTCCTGGGATATCATAATGGCCGGTGCTACGGTGATAGTAGCGGCAACGCTGGTGCATATAAGAGGTTGGTTTCTTTTTTTCTTCGCAACCACTTAGAAAGGGACCGTTATGACCGATCTAGCACTGTCGCCGCAATCCGCCTTAGACCTATCGCTTCCTTCCTTCACGCTTCCATCAGTATCGCAAATAGCAGAGACTTCGGCGCTGACCGCGCTCGATACTGCGGGGCGCGTCGTGAATACTGTCGAGCATACGATTGACGGAGCGGCCGAGGTAGTTAACGCCGCAGTTCCGGCATTGACGCGCTTTGTCGGCGGGTTTTTGCTGCCGGAGCATGCAAATCGCATTGTCGGCACGGCGACCGAATATGCCACTAGATTTGCAACCTGGTTCGGCGTTTCTGGCGGCAAAGCAGCAGTGCAATCATTGACGTTTGGCGCTCCGGCGTGGGCGGAGGCAGCTCGGCAGTGGGTTGGAGTTCAAGCCGTGGCTTCCGAACTCAAGCACGGCGACCGCAGCGAAGAGTTTTTGGCGCGCTGCTTTGCTGAGCAAAATGCCGATCCGTTGATTAAAGAGTCGCTGATAAAATATCTGGACCTTAGAAAGGAACTTCGCTCGCTCAGCACTTCTCCGGAGGGACACCAAGAACGCATAGGGGAGTTGTCGAAAGGAATCGCCAACATTGAGGTAACGCTCCGTGAATATCAGGAGTTTGTTCAGCTAAAAAACATTCTCGAACGAGGAGCCGAAGTCGTTGGTGAGGAGCATAAAAAAATGACTGCGCTGGCCTACCAGACAGCCGACCGCATCATTGCCCAGGTAGAGAACTACTATAAAGATAAGTGCGGGTCCTTTTCGGGGGAAATCCAAGGCCCATGGACGAGCGCCGCCACTGAAGAGGAGCGCGCGGGGAAACGGCAGGTGCTTGCAACACAAATTGCTAAACGCCTGCAATCTGTATTTGAACGCACGCTTACCGATTCGGAAACAAAAGCGGAACTCGACGGGATCACGAGCGACCTTCACTCGGCATTCTCTTCGTACGGCAAAGCGACTAAGGCCGCGCTTTACACTATCCTTGGCGTCGGATACGCCACGGGCGCTTTTAGATATATAGCGGAGTATGCGGGGAGCGCGCTCAAGCAAACGGCCGGTACCGCGTATAATTGGATAGCCGATAGGATTTCTTCCGTCGCCGGTTCAATCAGCGACACGGTTCATAATGGCATCAACGCCTGCCGTGAGTATCTCTATAACTCGGTAACCGGCGCGGTCAAGCACGCAGTAGAGAATAATCCGGTTGTATCGACGATTAGTAAAGGCGTTGATACCGTATCGACTGTTGCCGAATCTGTTTCGAACACGGCCAGTTCCGTGAGCTCGACTATCGCCGATACTGTTGACCAGGCTAACGAGTCGGTCAGCGACTTCTTCAGCAGCGGAGCCCCGAATTATTCGTCTCCATATTGGACAAAGACCAATAAAGTATTGATGGGGTACGACGCGGATATGAAGCCAATATGGGGAGAGAGTTGTATTTCTGGATGGCCATCCCGTCCTCGCTTTGATCCAGAGGGACTTGATTTTACGAGTTTAAAGTCGGCTTTCGAAAATCCCCGGCCCGATCTCGACTCGATGTTGTTGAAGCCAGGTAATGCGCCAATCGACAAGGAGTTTGGTGCAGAGCTGCTCAAAATGTTGGAGAAGAAATAATGACCAACAACCACGAACAATCATTATCGGAGATTATTGAATTGGCGGTTATGTTGCGGATTCCCACACTGTACTTGGAGATTCTCCTGAACAAGCTGCACACGTTAGAACCAGTCGAAGCGCGACTTGTGCTTGAAGAACTTCGCAGTCTATCGGAAAGAAAAGAACAGTATAATCACGCAGCTCAGCGCTATGAGCAGTTTTGGAGTCAGCTGGCGCGAAAACTTGAAGGGAACTTGGCAGCAGAAGCTGCAGCCATAGAGCGCGAGCTTGTTGATTCCCTCTGCGCCGCCGCCAACGAGTGACTTTGGGTGAGCTCGCGTAATTAATCTTTTGACCCATCGCGAGTGCTGCGCGCTTTCAAAATGGGGCGATGAGCAGGCTTCTATAGAAGAGTAGGAACTATAATTCCGGATAGTGAATGCCGGAGCCCGCATGCGGCGAAAGCTGTTCAATATACCTATTCCAATCGAAGGAGTCCGGATCAGTTTTGCGGCCCGGGGCGATGTGATTATGACCGTAAATATTCTTAATTGAATAGCGGTCGATCAAATCTCGGGTGAGCGAGATCAACGAAACATACTGTTCGGCGCTGTACCCCGACACCGTCGTTCCCAATAGCTCAATTCCAACGCTAAAAGCATTTACGCCCGTACGCGCGTCTTCAGCGCGAGGCATTTGACTCTTACCGGCATGAAAAGCGAGGAAATCAGGCGATACGAATTCGTACACATGGCCGGCGCGATCGATTAAATAGTGCGCTGAGACGCCGTAGAACTGAAACATATCGCGTATTGCATCTTTGCTGTAGGTCGAAAGGCCGCTCTCACCGTGCCGGCTTCCGATCAAATGATGAATCGCATGAAATTCGAGCGCTTGATTTTCTTCTCCCAGGCGCAATTTAACTTCCGGATCTTCTTCGGCCTTCTCCCTATTTTTTCCATCGAGCCATGCCTTGATTGCTCTTTTGGCCGCCTCATCGGAGAACGAAGACGCTGCGCCTAATGCCGGGTTAATAATCGAGTCGGGGACAAAGCAGGAATGAATAATTATCGTATCGACTACAACGCCTTCCGCGCGGGGTTTGAAGCATACACCGCCACCCAAAATATCTTTCTCGGGAAGAGGATCGGAGATAATTGAACGATGTGGCGCAGTAGGTTCCATTGGTGAGGATCCTGCCGAATCAGCGGATGGTACGCAACTATTTTCCCAACAATACGGATTACGGGCCACGGCGATTCAACCATCCGCATTTGCTTAGCATTTCCCGCAATAGTACCCTAGGGCCAATGACTAAAATGGAAAATAATTCACTTGAGGCGCCTCGTGACGTCGAACTTTCATTTGCGGAAGCGCTGCTCTTTGCGAAAAGTGGCATGGATGCTCGATTGTTGGCCGACGGCGCGCTCGTGCAGTTGGCGCAGGAGCGCCCCGAGTTCCGATACGATATTTACAAAAAGGTCAGCTATCAGAATAAGCGCATTATTGGTCCGCTGCTTACTATCGAAGAGGCGGCTTTTCGCCTCGCCGAACGGCCTGCGTCAAAGCCGTTTACCCTTGCGCTCTGCAAATGGATCGAGAGTTGCACGCAGGGTGAAATGCTCACCATGGCTTTTCGCAGTAGAGATCTCGACCAGGCGGGATGTGTGCGATTGAACCGTGATGCCCACCTCTGCGAGTTGCGCGCTCTCGGCATGATCACGAACGCCTCCGAGAAATGGCACAATCACCTCACTCGGCGAGGCGTGGATGTTTACCGGGCGCTCGAGCAGCTTTCCCCTCGCGCTACATAATTGAATTCGGGTCAGGATAAGACAATTTTATAGTCGCCGGTCTCGTTCGGCTCGTCACAGCGCGAGAAACCATTTTTTTCCCAAAAACGCTGGCTTGATGGATCTGAAATTTGCGTTGCCAATACAATTGTAAGGTGGTTTTCCCGCGCCCATTTCAACACCGTCTGAATCGCTCGCGTACCGTGGCCTTGGCTCGTGCGCGTGATTGGCAGCGTCGTCATGTTCGTAATCACCAGGTCCGCCCCCGACTGAAAATCTTTGAGGCGGAGGAAAACGTTCGTTCTTGAGCCGTCGGAATTTGTGAATTCGGCTCGATAGCAAAGGGCCGAACTATCCCGATCGGCTAGATTCAATTCTACCTTTATTCCGGGAGCTTCAAGCTTTTTTACGAGCTCGCCAATACGTGGCTCGTCGGCTCTGACGGCGGAGATCCAGTCGCCAATTTCCTGAAACTTCGAAGCCGAAGAGAATGTCGCGATGCCGTCGATAGGAAGTCCTAATCGTTTCGTCAATACGGAGTCTGTGAAATCGAGACTTGCCCTGAGCTCTTGCCGCAACGCTTCTCGATCGCGTTTGTATTGTGGTACTGCCAGACCTTCTCGTGCAAGCGCGCCGAGAATTTCTTTTTTGGTAAACGGGCGCGCATCCCGGCGCTGCGCATATCGTGCTGTCCACTCGATCATAATCGAAGGGATCAGCGTGATTGCGGAGAATACGGCGTTAGCTTCGCGCGCGGGAAGCTCTGAAAGATATTCGACGACATGATCGCAGTCGTTTAAGATAATTTGCTGGCGGCGATCCATCAGATCGAGAGATCGCGCGCGTCCTTGCAGATATACCAGGTTAGGCGGTAACTCAGGAACAGCTATTTCGCCGGCAATTGCGGTTAGCCAGGGATAGCGAACGGTCGGAATAACCACGGCCGTTAATAGTATTGGCGCAAGGTCGGCGGGTACAAAATTTAGATGGACCGGTAAGCCGGCAAAATGCAGATTGAAGTTCCTTGCTTGGTCATAAGCCTTTTCGACATCGTGGACGACTACAAAATTATCGAAGTCGCTACCGGCAGTTCCGAAAGCAGAGGAGCCATAGACGAGAATCGAGTGCAGATTTTCCCCAAAGATGCGTTTCAAATCGTCGGCGTAGTCAAAGCGTCCCTGTGAATCATCGCTCGTTTTCAGCACGTGCCAGCGCGTTCCATGGGGAATGTTGAGCGCCGCCTTTCGTACGCTCTCCAATATACTGAGCTTCATTGCTCTGAACTCTTCCCTGAAATCGGTTTTTGGGTCGATCGGGGTGAACGGAATACCGGTCTGCTCGGCGAACTCATGCGAAGTAGCGGCATACCGCTCACGCTTACGTTGCATCAGCTGTTCGTGAACCTCTGATGAATGAAGAATTTTTTGATCGAGCCCCATCAAGCGAGAGCTCAAAACAGCGCGCAATTGGCAGCTACGGTAGTCTTCCACAAGGCTGGTGCAGGCGGGTTGCATGCCATGAATGCTAGAGTCTTGAAGTGGGTGGTGTGGTTGAAGCATTCGAGCATTATAGGAAATCCGGAAACCTAGGCTAGTGTGGTAACATATGGAAAACGCCCGACAAAGCGCACTTCGCTTTGAGTAGCAACTGCCGCCATGATAGATTGGCGTTTCGAAACCAGAAGGTATCCGGCGCTAAGACTTCCCCAATCTTCCGCCACATTTTTCTATACGATTAGAGTACATGAACCTAGGCGGGCAGAGTCATTCGCATAAGGGCAGCGACGAAAAGTTGCTTGTTCCAGCCGAGATGCCAGCAAGCTATGCGCTGCTTCAGGCGCCTCTGCATAAAGCCGAGCATCTTGGGCTCAAACTCCCGGAGTCCCCATTCGCGGTATCTGTGGCAATGCCGACCTGGCAGGACGTTATCGATTATGAAAAAGGTGTGGAGCGGGTCACTGGGGCGCTTCAGAGCGGATATCCGCGCTTCGTGGTCAAAGGCTTTACCGAGCGGCTTTTCGAGAATCTTAGTCAGATCCATTGCCGTACCGGTGAACGATTGATCGGTTTTCCGAGCGCCGAAAGCGCGGAGCGCTGTTTGCTGCATGTGCGCCAAGAATTTTCTTCGGCAGGCCGTATCGAAAGTACGGAGTATGCGCCGATCGCCGTCTGTGTCATCCCGGAACAGTGCTACAAGAGAGCGCGTACCTATTGGCAGCACTCGGGTGAAATAATTTCGGCGCGCTGGGCGGAAGCGTGCCTCAATGATAAGGAAGTTTCTTTTGCACCTTCTATAAGCAAAGAGCGAGTACGTGCGCGTTTGGCTGGTTTATCAAATGCCTCCTACGAAGACGTACACCTCTTTCCGACGGGGATGGCTGGCATTGCCGCGGTGCAGCGCGCAGTTCAACTCGCCGCACCGGGGCGCGAGACCGCGCAAGTCGGGTTCCCTTATGTAGACACGCTCAAAATACAGCAAAAGTTCGGGGCTGGATGTTTGTTTTTCCCCGCGACCGGCTCGCCGTCGGTAATCGAGCGTGATATCAACGAGCTCAATCACGCAGCGGAGGCAGGAAAGATTTCCGCTATATATACCGAGTTCCCGACAAATCCGCTGCTCACGGTGCCGCCGCTCCAGAGGCTGTGGGAGATCTCTGTTCGGCATCGAATTCCATTGATTGTCGATGAGACGCTTGGCTCATTTGTTAACACTCGCGTGCTTCCGTACGCAACCGCCGTCATTACCAGCCTGACCAAGTACTTTTCGGGCGAAGGGGACGTGTGCGGTGGCTCCGTTATATGGAATAGGGCGCACCCCGCGTATAGCACGCTTGCGCCATACTGGGATGGCAGCGGCGAGAATCAGTTGTTTGAGGGAGACGCCGCGGCGCTGGAGCGAAATTCACGTGACTTTGTTCAGCGCATGCGCAGAATAAACGAAAGTACCGACGTGCTTGTTGACTATTTGGCGCATCACCCCAAGGTTGAGGCCGTATGCTACCCGAATCAATTGGAGGATCAGCGCGTTCATTTTGATCTTTTTCGCCGCGAAAATGGGGGCTATGGAGGCTTATTTTCGGTGCGCCTAAGAGGTGGCGAAGAAGCGGCAGCAACGTTCTACGATGCCTTGGAAATCTCGAAAGGGCCAAGTCTCGGCACCAATTTCTCGATTGCCTGTCCGTATACATTGCTTGCGCACTTTCTCGAGTTGCCTCAAGTGTTGCAGTATGGCGTGACGGCCGATTTGATCCGTGTCTCCATCGGACTTGAGGCACCAACCGACTTAATCCGACGTTTTGAAAGGGCGCTCATGGCAGTCCGGTAATCGGCTAGCCCTTGCGGCAATTGTCACTATTTAACAATAATCATGACATGATCGACCAAGATAATAAGCGAGAAGTGTCCTCAGGCATGGACGAAGCCCTCACGGGCACCTCCAATATTCAGTCAGAGAAGCGATTGATTTCGCTCGCTAAGGCGATTTCATGGCGCACCGCCGGCTCGCTCTCCACAGTCGCGATTGTCTACTTCGTTTCCGGTCAACTGGATGTGGCCGCAGCGGTCGGAGGAATTGAAGTGGTGGCTAAGATTGCGCTCTTTTATATCCATGAACGCTTGTGGGCGCGAATTATTACGTATTGTCGGCACGCGCGGCAGGTATAGCCACTTCCGGCCTTAAAATCTCGATTGAATTCGGGATACACTTTTGCATGGCCATTATTTTGCCGACCGCTACTCGCTATTTGGATCCTGAATTCACTGACAATTTTGCTCCTGCCGCGCGCTATTGACGATCTCCGGTCATCGCGGTTCAATACATACATGGCGATGGCAGATCCTCTCTTTGTTACTATCGTGCTTCTGGCCTCCGGTGTATTCGGCCTCGCGCTCGCGCGGTTTGCGCATATCAGTCCAATCCTAGGTTTTTTCGTGATTGGAGCGGTAATTGGTCCGCAGGGGCTCGGGTTCATCGATAAGCATTCGCATACCATTCATTTCCTTGGAGAGCTGGGCGTTTCATTTCTCCTCTTTGATATCGGCCTGCACATTTCTCTTCAGGAGCTGCGCAAAACGTGGCGCGGATTTTTTCTTGCCGGCACGATGCAATTTCTCGTGGTGAGCGCAGCCCTCGCGTTCATGATCCGTCAGCTTGGTTTTGAGTGGCTACCATCAATCGCGGTCGGCGCCATTGCTTCGCTTTCATCGACCGCGCTGGTATTGAAAATTTTGGCGGACGAGAATGAGGAGAGTTCTCCAGTTGGTAAGCGAGCAACCGAAATCCTCGTCTTTCAAGATATGGTGGCGATTTTGCTGCTCGTGCTCCTTTCGGGTGATATTGCTAAGGGGATAACGCCATCGAGCGTAGCCGTTCCTATTTTGAAAATGGCTGTTTCGGCGCTGCTGGTGGTGACAATAGGCCGTATGGCCTTAAAACCGCTATTTAAGCTGCTTATCTCTCTTAAAAGCGACGAAGTCATCACGGCTTTTGCCCTGCTGATGGTGTTGCTTACCTACTGGGCGACTCAAAGCATCGGGCTGTCTCTCGCATACGGGGCGTTCCTTGGCGGGCTCGCGCTTTCTGAGAGTAGTCATTCGTACCTGGTGAGAAGTGAAGTTGCCCCGTTTCGCTCTTTGCTGCTTTCGCTATTCTTTCTTTCGGTTGGTATTAACCTGGACTGCATCGGCATGCTTAGCGATGTCTGGTTATTGACTCAACTGCTCGTATTCTTCTCCCTAATTAAAGCCGGTGCCAATATTATTGCGTTCAAAATTTCGCGAGTCGACGGCGAGATGACCACGCTTCTTGGATTTTTGCTAGCGCAGGGAAGCGAATTCGCGTTCGTTTTGCTGGCGATTGCCGGTTCCTCGGGATTGCTTGATGAGCGAACGCAAGGACTCGCCGTTTCTCTGGTCGGTTTGAGTCTTGCAATTACGCCGATGTTGGGTGGACTTGGGTGCTTGCTGTCGCGTAAGGCGTGTAAGATAGATGATTGCGGCGAAGTATGCGATGACGATCCGCGCGAAGTAATCATAGTTAGAATCGATGACTTGGGCCGGCAGCTCGCAGGTCTTCTGGATGGCGAACATATTCCTTACCGAGCGCATGATAGCGACCTCGAGCGTCTTGCCTATGCAAAAGTGCGCGGGCTGAATGTATACTACTCAGATCTCAATCGGCCGCGCACGCTCGGCCGCGTTAGTTTAGGAAAGGCACTCGCGGTTGTAAGCCTGGTTGAAGACGACCACGTGCTGACACCGTTGATCGAAGGGCTCCATAAAATTGAGCCGGTAGTTCCGATAATCGCGGCTACCGAGAGTCATGCGCGGCTCGAAATGCTCTCTACCCTCGGCGTTGAATCTTCATACATTAAAAACGAAAGCACGGTCGTCGTCGTCTTTGAATCGCTGATGCGTGCGCTGCACTTCGAGGAGGGAAGAATTGAGCGCGCGGTAAGGGCCGCGCTTGAGCTGCTTGCGCCGGATGAATCATTTCCGCGCCTCGGTAATATAGAGTCCGCTGAAGCGCAGCCGATGGCTGCGTAGAACCATTTACTTTAGCCGCTAAATGGCACGAAATTATTAATGATTCGCTTAAGTCACTGCAGGTGAAATCGGTGCATAACTAATTGTATAGACCTAGGTTTTATCTTTTACGGTTTGTTAAGAGGTTTAGGTAACTGCCGATGATAATCAAACGAAAATTTGCCGCCATGATCGCTTTCATTTCAATTAGTGCGGCAGCTCCCGCATACTGCGCGCAAGAGTGCCCCGGGGTCGAACCGATTTGCGACTATCCACTCGAAGCTGTCTGCGCACAGCAGCAAGGAAATTACTATGGTCGCACTGGGCAGTTGCAAGCAGCCTGGATATGTCGAGAGAAGGAGCAAAGCGCAAAAGTTGCGGCCAAAGAGAATATTCAAGATCGCGGCGCCAATTCAAAACTCAATTTTTTTCCCGATGGCTTCGTCGATCGAACTACCGCGGCGTTAAAGAATAATGATCAACGTTCGAGTGAGTTATTTGGAAATTAATTGACACGCCGTTCTATGCGTCTGTCGCGCGTAGTGTATCAGTAAATTCAAGCGCACCAGGATAAATCCATAGAGCAGAAAAATAGGTTGGTAGCCTGACCCACTTAGGGCGGTAAAAAGCGTTAAAAAGTGCGCGGCTATTAAAAATATAAAGCCCTTTTGGACTTCGCCTTTGGTACCGTGCTGAAGCCAAGAAAACAAGTTGCATGATATAAAAAAGAGCGTAGGAATCGCCGCAATATAATCATGATCCCAAGCGTATGGAGCAAACAGCAATGAAAGAGGGAGGGAATGCGCCGCAATTAGGTTAAGTGATGACGCTTTCCTTCCGACCACGATAAGGAGCGCGGCGAGGCCGATCAGAATTGCGGGTAACATTCGAATTGAAACAGAAAAAATATGCAAGTAGCAACTTACATAACTCGGAATAGTCGGCTGCAGGTATGAGAATTGTCCGAGGGATTTATACACATCTAAAAATTCGTGCACTGTTCGCGGATGAAAATAAAGAACAATCGTGCACTCCGCGAGCACGCTCAGTAAAAGTGCAGCCGGAGTCCGCCAATTTTTTTTTACGATGCACCATCCTAACAACGCACAGCCGAACACCCAAAAAAGATGAGGTTTAACGACCATCGCGCTAAAGAAAACGCCGGCAGCGAAGATGCGCCCATATTGAATGGCGTATAGGCCAGCGCTGACTCCCAGCAGCGCTAGCCATGCCGGGGAGCCCCAATGCCATTCGATCGCCACGAGCCCGACTGGGAGAGCGGCGCAATATTCGAGTAGGCGCGCCGGCCGCTGCTGATCTTTACGGTATACCGCATGCAGCAATTGAGCGGCCAAAGCCATTCCGAAAAAGAAGAAGAGCGCATTCAACGACTGCGCAGCGGAAAAGGAGAAAAATGCGAGCGGGAGGAAAAAGGCGTACGCGGCTGGATTATTGATCGGGTTTGATTCACTTGGATCGAATCCGTCGGGCGCTGGAAAATTGTAGCGTGCTCTGAAGGCATCGAGCGACAATTGCTGGTAGGGATTCCGGTTGTTCACGATAAAGTTAGCAGGACTCCAATACTGGCCGAAGTCATACTGCCACTGTAGCGGCACTATGAGCCAAGCAAGGCAGGCTAAAAGTACGGCGCGAATTACCATAAGGTCAAATCCAGGCATTAATCATCTTTTAGAAACTCTTCGTACACGAGTGTTTCGGTCATGAATCTGTTTTTGCGCAAAAAATCGTAGTCCGGAGAAGCCGTTTGCTCCTTGGTCACCAATGCGATTCTTCTTGCGGTATCCGGAAATTCTCCAAGTGCCGAAGAAACGTTGAATACGAGCAGTGCGTCGATTTTTAGACCTTCAAGTGCGTACAGTTCGATTGGAACAAGTTTGTCTAGCGTAATAATTTTTCGATCGGGATCCGGCTCTTCACGATTGATCTCATCGATATCCGGCACCTGCATCGCGCGCGGATGATCTTTATATATAATGGTATATTCGTTCTGGAACGCGCGTTTGACGGCGCGCAGTAGTGTGGGAACTTCAACAGGATTTATCCAGGCGTATGTTCCGAGAACAAGCAGATTCTTTTTTTTTGTCTGATAGGATTTTTGGATGTCTTTTCGATCTACCCTGAAAAAATCCAGCAGGTGAACCTGATCCGAGCGGTTAAGCGCCCTATAGGTAGCGGCAAAATCAAGCGACCGCTGCGGGACCTCGTCGCCCATGTTTTCCGCTAGATTTATCATCTCGGTGTGGGTCATATAGTTTCCAAAGGAAGACGCGAGGAAGGCTGACTCGGGAGAGATCGTGTTCGGGTCGACGTATTCGCCGGCCCGCGCCATTTCATAGCGCCGTCGCTCGGCGGCGTATGATTCCGGTGTGTACTGAGACGAAAGATATCGGAGCGAACTTGGCAGCGGCAATCCATCATCGAAGAAACTCAAGCGCCACGCGCTTCGATAAAGCATGAGTATCGACTTTTTGAACTCGCTAAGCTGCGCGGGTGAATTAGTGAGTTTTACGATGGCGAAAGTAAGGTTGCAGCAAAAGTAATTCAGAATCTTGCTCGGGAATTTCTTTAGCACCGCCTTGAGGCTACTCGTATTGATATAATCGCCGCTGCTCTGATAATCGCGAATTATCGGATAGTGCTTTTCGAGTTCAGCCCAATTAAAAAATTCATTCGCTTTCCAATCGTTAAGAAGAAAGACCGCAGTCGCTCTTGAAAGCATCATGTGCATCAACACAAGTGCGTAATGCCGCGAATTCGCGCGCGGGTGGTAGATATTTACCACATCTTTGTTCGAATCCAGCAGCGCGTCATCTACCCAGGTGTTCGTAACTGGCTGAACGGGTGGTGTCAGCGAATACCCGGCGTACAGAATAAGTCCGAATAAAAGACCGAGAGCCGCTTTTTTAGCAAATGACATGTTCCGCTTCATTCTTAACAGCAACCGCTGCTTAAGCAGCATACTCTCAGAGACAGAGAGTCGACTCAAGCCAGTATGCGTATGGCGCGCTCTAGATGAGCCATGTTGATTAGTTTGGGTCGTATTTGATGAATCTCAGCCAATATGGCAAGCCTTCTTTGAGCTCGGAAAATTCGTAATAGGGCCCTTCGCTGAGCTTTCTGGCGAACCGCGATCTGCAAAGGGTAACGA
>CAYTAW010000028.1:13319-15016 GCA_964435675.1 uncultured Bdellovibrionales bacterium | reverse complement strand
TTTATATTCCATGGTAATAAGGTGTTCACCGTCGAAGAGCTGCTTGACACTATCAATTTGTTTGGTCGAAAACAGCCGTTTGGCTCGAACACAATTAGCATTCTTGTCGACAACATAGAACGCAAATATCGGGAAGCCGGCTATTTATTTGCGAGTATTATCTACAAGAAAGACATCGACGCCGAAAATGATCGTATCCTTTATACTATCGATATTCAGGACGAGAGCTACGCGCCAGTTACCTCGGTTGAGTTCCGCGGGCTTTCGGCGCTTTCGGAAATTGAACTCAGGCAATTGTTGAGTAAAGAGAGTCCCGCGCTGGTTGAGCGTGTTTTTTCTCCAGCAGTCGCGCTGCAAGAGGAGCTGGAGAACAACACCGATGTGCTCAAAGGATTGTATGTGGGCCAGGGCTACCCGGCGACTAAGGTTTCGGTTGCCATGAAGCCCAACGCGAAGAGCGGGGGAATTGAGGTGATTTATACCGTGCAAGAGGGACGGTCAGAAAAAAGAGACTGGCTGCTGATTAAGGGGCTGGAGAAGTTGATGGAACTTCCGCCGCTTCCGCAAGAGACCTACACCATTCCGGAGGCAAATAAGATAATTATTTCAGTCCTCGAGTCCGCTCGTAACAACGGCTATCTATTCCCGTCTTTTTACTCGACCTGGACAACGAAGGGCGTCGATCCGGTGGTGCTGACCTTCGATCTTGGACCGAGAACGCTGATCTCTGACATAGAGATCGAAGGTCTTTCTGCTATTGAAGAATTAATTGTGCGCAAAGCGCTTTTGGTTCAAGCCGGCGATGCGTGGAGTATCGCTAAAATCGACGAGTCGCGCCGTGCGCTGTTGCATCTTGGATTATTTGCGCACGTTGAAACGCAGCCTAAGGACGGCGAGTTGGATAGCGTGCGCGAAGCGCTGTTGATACGCGTTTCGGAGCGGCCGCTGACCACCGTGGGGGCGGGCGGCGGCGGAAACTCGGCGCTTGGACTTCATATCTTCGGCGAGGTGATAGATCGCTCGATTTTTGCGGATGGGCGCCTGCTCTCGCTGCGCTTCGATACCTATTACAGCCAGGCGACAGCGGAGGTGACGCAAGGAACGGCGAATTTGCGCTACCTTGATCCGTCGTTCCTTTCGGAAGATTATATCTTTACCGAAGACTTGCGCTATCAACGCATGCAGCGTGCTACCCAAGAATTCGATCTCAATCGCGTATCGCTTTCATCTTCTTTGCAGCGCACGTTCTTGGAGTGGCCGACCTTCTCAGTTGCGCATACGCTGCTTTCGGAAGAGTTGAATAATGTCCCCGACGATTCGGTGATTGGCGAATTTGATACCGGGACTGTCAGGCTTGGGTTCCTCTCGGGAAGCGCATCCTATGACCGCCGCGACAATCCTTTTAATCCGACCAGGGGTTATGCGCTGAATGCGGATTTTCGCGTTTCGGCGAAACCGTTCGGTTCCGAAGCGGAATATTCCTCCCTGGATGGCGGGGCTTCGACGATAATCCCGCTTGCCGCGCTTTCACCCCGCTTCTCGTTTGCGCTGCACACACGTGTCGCGTCAGCGTGGACCTATGGCGGCACCGATGAAGTACCGATTTCTCAGCGTTTCTATCTCGGTGGGCGCCGCACTGTGCGCGGTTTTCGTGAAAACTCGCTCGGTCCGCGCGGCGTCGACGGGAATATTATAGG
>CAYTAW010000028.1:12067-13309 GCA_964435675.1 uncultured Bdellovibrionales bacterium | reverse complement strand
GAATTCCAGTACCTGCTCTACGATCTGTTCTCGTTGCACGTCTTTCTCGATACGGGTAACGTGTATTTGAGGGATCAAGATCCTTTATTGACCAGTGTGCGTAAAAGCACCGGCATCGGCTTCCGCTACCGATCGCCGATCGGTCCTATTGGCTTCGATATCGGGCACCCCCTTCAAGAGAAATCCGGCGAGCCTTCCGTTCGCGTTCACTTCTCCGTTGGATCTAATTTCTAATTGCCCCTGGAGCTGCGTAGAAGTGAAAACTAGAAATATCTACATCATACCGACAGCACGGAGCGATAGGGGATTTTCGCATGAAAGGACGTGGTCGATCGGCCTGTGCCGCTAACTGATCTTAATTTAATTGATTGCCGATTGACGCAGGGGCCGACTGAGCAAACCGGTTCACCCCTGTGTGGGTGTTTCCACCGTATGCTTCCACGCATGATACGAACTGCGCACGAGCGGCCCCGATTCGACGAATTTAAATCCGCGCTTCAAACCTTCTTCTTCGTACTCCTTGAATTCCTCCGGCGTGACAAATGCCTTTACGGGTAGCTGATTCTGTGATGGGCGGAGATACTGCCCGATAGTCATGATATCGACATTTGCGGAACGCAGCGAATCCATGACCTCAAAGACTTCTTCTTTTTCTTCGCCCAATCCCACCATTATTCCTGACTTAGTCATCACATTCGCATCGAATTCTTTCGCCCAGCGGAGAATTGAAAGCGAGCGGATAAACCCGGCGCCGGGGCGCACCTTCTTGTAAAGGCGTGGAACCGTTTCTACGTTGTGATTGAGGACATTGATGCCGCTTTCGACGATCGTTTTCAGATCTTTCTGCGATCCTTTCAGATCGGGAATGAGGAGTTCGATTTTACATTCGGGCGCATGCTTGCGCACCGCTGCCACCGTTTTCGAGAAGTGGCCGGCGCCATTGTCGTGCACGTCATCGCGGTCTACTGAGGTGATAACGGCGTGCTTGAGTTTTAGTTCTTTAATCGCGAGGCCAACGCGTTCCGGTTCGAACGGATCAAGGGCGACGAGTGTTTCCGAGGTTCCCTTTTTTACGGAACAGAAGTGGCATTTGCGCGTGCACAGATCGCCCATGATCATGAACGTGGCTGTGTGGTGCGACCAGCATTCGCCGATATTTGGGCAGCGCGCCTCTTCGCAGACCGTATGTAGTTTGAGCGAGGTGACCAGACCCTTCGTCTGCAGATACTCGGGAGATCCGGG
>CAYTAW010000028.1:0-12057 GCA_964435675.1 uncultured Bdellovibrionales bacterium | reverse complement strand
CTTTTGCTTTTATCCACGATGGCTTGCGAATCTGTTCTAAGCCGCGCGGTACTTCGATTGCCATTAACGTCCTATCTAGTGATCTGTTAAGCCATCAAAAGGGCCGGAGTTTCGAGAGCCTCTTTGAAGTGCTTCAAGAAGGTGCTCGCCATAACGCCGTCTATGATGCGGTGATCCACCGAAACGGTGACTTTCATCAGCGATCCTATCACGATCTGGCCGTTGCGTACCACCGGAACCTGCTGTATCGAACTGACCGCAAGAACCGATCCCTGGCCCGGATTGATGATCGCGGTGAAATTTTCTACGTCGAACATTCCCATGTTGGATATCGAGAACGTGCCACCGCTCAGGTCGGATGAGTTTGGTCGTCCGGCGCGAGCGCGTTCAACCGCAGCGCGGGCTTCAAAAACGACGTCGCGAAGCGTCAGGCTCGGCACATCGCGGATCACTGGGATCAAAAGACCGTCAGCCACAGATGTAATAATGCCGACGTTAATTCCTGCCGGCTCGTAAATCTGTCCGTCTTTAACCGCGAAATTAACCCGCGGTTCATGAGCGAGGCCGTAGCCGACGGCTTTAATCACTAAGTGATTGACGCTGATTCCCTTGTACTCTTCTTTTGCCTTAAGTATTTCCCGTAAACGAACTGCTTCTCCCATATCGATCGAGGCGGTCACGTAGAAGTGGGGAGATTGATTGACGCTCTCTACCATGCGCCGCGCGATAGTTTCACGCATCTTCGAAAACGGAACCATGCGGCCGCTTCCCGAGCTGGCCGGAGTGCTCGACATCTGCGGAGCCGCCTGCGACTGTGTTGATGCGCGCGGCGCGCCCTCAAGATCTTTGCGTATTATGCGGCCGGCGGGCCCTGAGCCTTGAATGACGGCGAGATCGATGTTTCGGTCCTGGGCAATTTTGCGGGCTAGTGGCGAAGCCTTGATGCGATCGCCACTTTCTTTTGCCGCGGCGGGCTGTGCTTCAATAGGCTGAGGCGCTGGAGCGGCGGCTTGTGCCGGTGCAGGCTGCTGCGCAGCAGGGGCGGGACTGCTTGGCTGCGCGGCTTGGGTCGGTGCGCCAATTGATGAACCACTGGCCACACTCTCGCCTGCCTGTCCAATGATGGCAATTATGTCGCCTACCTTTGCGTCTTTCCCCTCGGGCGAGACGATTTTTAAAAGCACGCCTTCCTGGAAACACTCTATCTCGAGATTTGCCTTATCAGTTTCGACTTCGGCCAAGATATCGCCGCGTTTTACTGCCTCTCCTTCCTTCTTCTTCCACGAAAGGATCTTTCCTGAGCTCATCGTATCGCTCAGTTGGGGCATTTTAATCTCGTTGGCCATTTTATACTCCGTAGGTTCGGCTATATCGCACCTCAGGCAGTCCACGACTACTTTGGGCCCCCTATGTTTAAACCTTCTACCGCATGAGTCAAGCACAGCAGAATTAAGCATAGTTATGGCGACTTCCCTAAGGAAATCATGAAATTACCCTCTAGTCGCTCGATCTAACTGATGCTAGCATCCGAGCGAGGGTAGCGGCTTTTTGGTTTCCCTAAAGCTATCCTTCGATGTGCTGCAGTTTCTATTTTAGCTCCGGTGGTTTCTATCTTTACCTTCCAGGATGATCTGGAGGCCTAGTGGAGAACCTCAATGGAAAAGGCCGCCAAGGCACCGCGCGCCTTCCAGGAAGACGCAAAACGACGTCGCATTCGCGATTCAGAGAACCTCTTTGCCTTAACCACTGAAAAACACTCGGCCAAACAGTCCGGTATTAGTGAATTATTGGTCGAGCTCGAACAGCGGCTGCGCGCGTTGCGCGCGATCCGAAAACTCGATCCCGCGCAGTGCGCCGAGGAGATTCTCGCTATTTTGCGAGAACTGGTTCGCTTCGATGGGGTTTCTGCGTCGCTTGATTTTGAACTTCCGCATTTTCTGCAGACGCTCTGGGCTGAGGCGCCGATTCGCGCGCTAGTCGAAGATATTTTGCGCGCCGCGCGCGCCGTGCTCAGTCCAAACAGCACCATTCAACTCCGCGAATCGTATCAGCCGGATCGGCGAATTGCGCAGCTCGACTTTTTTCTGGACTGGTATGCGCAGCGTCGCGCCGCCCTCTGTCTTTTTGGTGATCACAATCTTTACGGCGCCGCAGCCGTTTTGGTGCAGAGTGTTGTTCACGATCAGGTGTTTCTCGGTGAGCGCGGCTTCGAGGTGGTTTCCACTGTTCGCGTCGACGGACTCGAGTTTCAGTCTCTCTGGCTTTCGGTGGCATTGTTTCATGAAGGAAATCAGGTTCGCGTCAAGAACGGATGGGAGTATTGGGCTGGCGACAGTGAGCTCTTTGTCCTGCCACGTGGCCGTGCTCAGGATGCGCGCGAACAGTACGCGTCGAGTGTCATGCCGATTATCCCGCACGATCAGCGCGCGATTTATCACGGCTTAAAACTTTTTATCCCGTACGCTGCGCTTGACTTGCCGCCGAATTCTCGTCAGCAGATCGATTGTGAAGTTTCGCTGCTTTCATCGAGCGGATCCGTACTCAGTGCCGACGCGTGCACCGAAACACTGGCACTCCCCGGAGGCGCGGCGGCATCGAGCGCCGCAACCGCCGCACCGTCGCCGGCCGCGCTTGGTTTCTGGGCGCGCAACGTCGGTAATGGCGACTCTGTTTCGCTACTCTCGGTCGAGCAGGAGCGCCGTGTCGAGGCGCGGCGTGAAATTCACTCGCTACGGATCCATGGCGACCTGTTACTGGTGAATCGGAGAGAGCAATCGCTGACTTTGGAAGTGCGTTTTTTGACGCGTGAAGGCAATTTGATCGAAAGCGAGTTCCCGAGCTTTTCCGCCCGCGACGGGGCTTTCCTGTATCGCAGCACAATCGTTCCCGGTGAAATTATTGCCCGCTATCCTAGTCTCGCATGTTCGATACCGCTCGTTGCGCTCGAGCTGGACGCGGGAACGCATGAGCTTCTTGCTGAATTGATAGTGCTCGACCAAGAGCGCGAAATTGTTTGTGGCGCGGTGCGGCTGATCGAGCTGACGGTTACATCACCAATTCCTGGCCAGCGCGTCGAGATCGATGAAATCGACGCGATGCTTCCAGAAAAGATTGATTCAACGCTTTATATCGAACATGTAACGATTGATTCGAACCATGTCTTCAACTCGCGTGACGCCATCCGTGCCGAGATATTTTTCATAGACCATGCGGTTCAATCGGAGCTGATGCAAATTCGCGCCGTGCTCCGCGCAGCGCATCCTGATTCGCGGCAGCCCGAAAGATCAATTGTGCGCGGATTGTCATTCTTCAGGCAGTCAGGGCGCCATGAGCATTCCGCGGTTTTCGTCTTTGATTGCGATGATGTGCTGAGGATGGCGAGCGGGGTGACGAATGAACGCCTGCTCCATTTGGAGATCCAGGTGTTCGATGCGCGGGGTGAGACCCAGCTTTCTGCGCGGCGCACCTTTACCGTAAAGCCCCACTTTGGCGTAGAACGTTTGGTGCCGACAAATTCGCTCTATGGCCGGCACCATGTGGAAATAGTCGATGCGCAGCTGCGCGAGACGCCACAGCGCGGCGGCGAAATGCTGATTGAGCTGGTTACGAATTTCGACCTGCTTTCCACCGAAAAGACGCCGTATTCTCTGTACGTGGAGCCTTTGAGTAAGCCAAGAGATGCGAAAGCTGTTGAACGAATTTCGCCCGACGGATTTCTCGTCGAGATTCCGCCCCCGGCAATCGAAGCGGCGTTGACCACCCACCGCGCGCTTTTCCAGGAGCCGCGCTACGTGCGAGTTCCGCAGGCGCTGCGTGCTTCCGGTGCGCGAGCGTTGAAGATGATGCTTTTTTCACCATCTGGACGGCTGCTTCAAGTAGTGTATCAGCGGCTGGCCCCTTCCTCCTTGATTGATCGCCCGATTTCCGCAGCGCAGCCACAATAGCGCGGCGTTTGCACTCGTCGCATTCTTCTGTAACTCCGGTGATAAGCGGCATGCGCCTGCGGCAGCGTGAGCAGAACGCGCTGATCGAATCTTGCGCGGGTCGGAGAGCGCCAAGGATAATTACGAATAGCGCGGTTAGTA
Source organism: uncultured Bdellovibrionales bacterium (assembly GCA_964435675.1). Lineage (GTDB taxonomy): Bacteria > Bdellovibrionota_C > UBA2361 > UBA2361 > CAYTAW01 > CAYTAW01. Next base: position 7,972 of record CAYTAW010000028.1, on the reverse strand, counting down.
GATAGAATGAATGCTGGCTGGCCTGTGCGCGGAAAAGATCGACGGCGAACGTGAGCGCACTGATTCGCGCCAGAAAGGCAGGAACGATGGATAGAAACACAAATTGATCGCGAAGGCGTTCTCGACGCAAGGTATTCAGATCTCTCGAAGTGCTCATGCGCGCCGCTCGAAATTTGAGCTGTTCGAAAATCTGCATCAGTGCGGCAATGAAGATCCATAATCCAATACCAGCGGATATCGCAGAGATTTTTCCAAGCGAAGCAACGAGTTCGGCCAGCGCTAATCCGAATAGAATGAATCCTGCGATAAGCGGAACTTTCATTCCTGTCGATTGCAACGTCTGGCTCTGGATTGCGTTGAGGGCCTGAATGGTTGAGTTGCGGACGTATCGGTTGGCAAAGAGCAGCGCGGAGAGAAGGAGAGCGGTTCCGCGGGCCGGTAGCGCAGGAAATAGCGGTGCGTTGGACGCTAACTCGAGGGGCGCGAATAATACTAAATCGAGCGGCAAGCTGAGTAGCAGCGTGAACCAAAACGAGTCAGCGAATCTCGGCATTGCAGTAGAGCGGTTCATATCCACCTATCTGCCTAAGAGGCGCGGATGCTCCAAGTACGGCAGCGTGCTATGCTGCTGAAATAATTGATTAAATCTTCATTTTTGGTTTCTGGTTGGATGTCTTTTACATCGGCGATCGGCGCATGGTATTAAAGCTCGTACGCCATGCAGCTCCAGCCCGCCGAACCGACATTTCTCTCAGTATTCGAAGTCGTTCAATTACTTCAAAGCGTCCTCGATCGGGCTATTCCGCCGCTATATTTCAGCGCTGAAATTTCGGAAGTAACGCGCGCGAGCAGCGGTCATGTGTATCTGACGCTAAAAGATGCTCAGAGTCAGTTGTCGGCCGTGATGTGGAAAGGGAGCGCGCGCGGGCTCGGTTTCATTCCCGACCGCGGGTTGGCGGTACAGTGCATTGGCAAGCCTTCTATATACGCGGCGAACGGACGCCTCCAAATTGTGCTTACCCACATGGCTCCCGCAGGAGAGGGCTTGCTGCGCAAAAAATTTCTGGAGCTCAAGGCGCGGCTCGAAAAAGAGGGGCTTTTCAGCGAGGAGCGCAAGCGCACGATCCCCTATTTGCCCCGTGCGATCGGCATCGTTACTTCGAAAACCGGCGCGGTGATTCACGACATGATGGTCAAATTCAAGGAGCGCATGCCGCAGGTGCCGCTCTACTTAGTTGACGTTCGTGTACAGGGAGAGGGGGCGGCGATAGAGATCGCAGCGGGTGTTGAATATTTAAGTCAATCAGGTTTGGTGGATGTGATTATCGTCGCGCGCGGCGGCGGCTCACTCGAAGATCTTTGGGCGTTTAACGAGGAGGTGGTTGTCCGAGCAATCTTCTCTTCTCTCGTGCCGGTGATTTCTGGCGTGGGACATGAAGTGGATTTTACGCTCGCTGATTTCGCCGCTGATGTGCGCGCGCCGACGCCGACTGCGGCGGCGGAGATGGCGGTGCCGCATCGCGGCGAGCTGCTCAGGCGTATCGCCGATCTTGAAACGCGCCTCACCAGCACCGATCGCTGGTTCTTGCCGCTCGCGCAGCGGCTTGACGAGGTCGACATGAATTTGACTCGGCGTATGGCGACGCGTCTCGAGAGTGCGCGCCTGGCATTTTCAATGCGCTCTTCGATGCTTGAGCGTATCCGCCCACTGGTTCTCATAGAAAAGTATCAGTCGGGGCTCGCGCTCTTTAGTCAGCGCCTCGAGAGCGCTATGCGCCGTGTGGTAGACGTGCGGCGCTCTCGCCTCGAGAGCCGTACATTACAGCTTGAAAGCCTGAGTCCGCGCCGTGTGCTCGAACGCGGGTATGCGATTGTCGAACACGGCGGCGGTGTGCTGCGCGATGCGGCTGAGACTGCTATCGGCGACGTGCTTACCTTGAGACTCTCGCGCGGAAAACTTGAATCAATTGTACAAAAAATAATCGCCGAAGGAGAAAAGTGATGGCAGACAAAATCGATATTTCCGATATTTTGAGTGAAAAATTTTCTGAGGAGAAGCTTAAGAAGTTGCGCTTTGAGGAAGGTCTAAAAGTGGTCGAAGAACTGGTGACGCGTGTCGAGGCGGGTTCACTTTCATTGGATAGTGCGCTGCAAGCGTATGAGAGAGGAACGGCATTGATTGACCATTTGCGCGGCCTTCTCGAGGGAGCGGAAGCGAAGTTGCAATTGTTGAATGATAAGCGGAAAGGGGCTTCGAAATAAATCTCAATTCGTCTCGCCTCCTTACGGAGGCGAAGTTTGACGTGTTGCCTGATGAGCACGCTCATTAGAATTTTTCCGTATACGTCGCGGCGCCTTCTTTGAAGGATGTTGCCGTGAACGTTCCCGGCGCAGAGCACGTTAGCGTGCATGAGTACCCTGTCACGCCGTGAATCGTCAGATCATTTCGCGCAGAATTCGCTGTCGCACTTCCGGGTGACAATAGACTAAAGGAGGTGGCACCGTTTCCGCCGAAAGGTTCGAGAACGACCGTGTCCTGCGCTCCCGAGATAATCGAAAAGTCCGTGCTGGAAATTCCACAGCCACCATCTCCCGAATATTCGCCGGATGTCGGATTTGGATTCATTGCTGAGCATCCACTGGATGCCGGGGTCGTTTGACTTCCCAAAGTGGGCGTCTCCTGACCCGGAGATCTCGAAGCTGGCGGATTCACCACGGTGCTGCGTGCCGCGGTGCCGGTATAATCAATTTGGCAATCCTGGCGTCCCGGACAGCTGCGAATGACCCGCACATTAACGCTCGCCGTAGTGTCATCGTCTTCATTGATATGATTGTATTCAATGCGCACCTAATCAGTGCAATTGGAGGCTGAGCCGAGCGAACCATCAGCGGAAAATCCATCTTCGCCAACTACGTTGCCGATATAGGAGATGTTATTGCCGTCGGTCACCACAACAGCGCCTTCGTTCTGCGATACTTCGTGCGAAATATTTTGACTCGCGGTGGCACCGCTGCAGGTGTCGCTTACTTTGGTAATAGTCCCGGTCCAGTTCCCCGCCACAAAGAGCGGGCTGGAACCATCGCTGCTTCCGCCGCCGCAGCCGGCAGCGCAAATTGTTAAAGTAGTCGCTGTGACACCAGCGTATAGAGTACGTGAGTTCGTCTTCATAATAATCTCCCTGTCAGTCTTTTGTTGCTGAGGGGCCTAGCGTCTGCATTTTTTCGCACTCTATGATTATGCTCAGCGCGAACGGCTACAGTGGGTGACGGCGAGGTGAAGTATGACGGCCGTCATTCAGCGAGTGATCGACTTGCGGGATTGCGAGGAGCAAACGTCATGAACGGCTTCGTCCAAAGAAGAATTTGCACTATTGCAACCGAGGAGAATGCGACTTGGCAAAATGCCACCTTTCAATTTGCGCGCGAGAGGAGTAAAGCAGGGTGGAGAGTGGGGAATCGATTAACGTCATCATTTAATGAGGAGTACTGTATGAATTTGCGATCCCTGAGTAGGTCGATTTTATCCGCCGGATTTTTAATTTTGTTTTGGGCATCGGCTGTGTACGCGCAGCGAACCGATTTTCAGCAGTGGACATTGGTTACCGCGAATGTGTCTCTCGATCAGGAGAAGAAGTGGCTCTTTTATATGGAGGCGCAACCGCGTATCGGAGACGATATTACGCGACTTGAACGGCTGCTGATTCGTCCGGCCGTGGGTTATAATATAGCTGAAAACCTGACAGCCTACCTCGGTTACGCGTGGACGCCGACTTTTATGGATAGCCATTATGAAGTGGACTTCCGCAATGAGCAGCGCATTTGGCAGCAATTGCTCTATAAGCACGATTGGATGGGGCTCAAATGGCAGCACCGTTTTCGTCAGGAGCAGCGAATTATCGACGATGCTTCCTCGACCTCTAACCGCAGCCGCTATCTTTTGCGTGGAAGTTACCGATTTTGCGATTGTGAGAATTTCGGATTAACTGGTTATAACGAGTTGTTTGTGACAGAAAATTCCGTTGAGCGCGGCCCGCGCGCGGGCTTCGATCGCGATCGCTTCTTTTTCGGCCCGTACTGGGAGATGGGCGCCGGAAGATATGAAATTGGATATCTTGGTGAGTATGGAAAACGCTTCGGTAACGATGATCGTATGATTAATGCGGTGATGGTTAGCGCCGGATTTAATTTGTAATTCGGGCACAAATAGTCCGCGCCGAGTGCAGAAAGTATCGAGGGTATTTCTGTGCGTGGCGCGGATTTCGCGTCTCTGAAGCTTAATTCCACACCGTCGCAAAATTCCCCGCAATGCCGTATCCTCTTGGCCCGAAAGGAAATTCTCTGGGCGCCCTGATAAATTACTTATAATTTAGAACTACTCTAATTGACTAACTCTTCCGATTACCTTTACGATTGAAAAAGTAATCGACCGATTGCCGAGCCGTAGCCTGCCGCTATTCGACGACTAGACTCGACCTAAGGCCTGATAATTTATTTATTAGTTTTAGTTCTGATCTTTTAGTCAGGAGCAGCATGTCTACGTCTGAAACGCCCAGCGCGGCGCAAGGTATTTCCACGTTCAAAATTCCATCCGACGGCTTTCGCGGCATATCCCAAAATTGGAAATCAGATCTCGTTTCGGGCCTTCTCGTTTCTTTAATTGCGCTTCCGCTTTGCCTCGGCATTGCGATGGCTAGCGGGTTTCCTGCGTTTGGCGGTGTAGTTACCGCAATAATCGGAGGATTGGTTGTCGGACCGCTCTGCGGTTCGGTGATGACCATCAAAGGTCCTGCTGCCGGCTTGATAGCCATTGCCATCGCTTCCGTTGAAGCGCTTGGACAGGGAAACAATTTCGACGGATATCGATACACGCTCGCTGTCCTCGTTGTTGCTAGCGTAATCCAAGTCGTTTTTGCCCTTTGCAAGCTTGGTCGTTTTGGAGATTTCTTCCCTGCGTCAGCGGTTCACGGAATGCTCGCAGCGATTGGAATCATCATCTTTTCTAAGCAAATCCATCCGCTACTCGGCGTAAAGCCGATAGCCAAAGAGCCGATCGGATTAATTGCAGAAATTCCTCATTCCATTTTAATGATGAATCCGGAAATCGGCATAGTCGGAATTCTTAGCGTATTGATTGTGCTCCTTGCGCCGAAATTTCTCGGAAAGGGCTCGAGGTATCTGCCACCAGCGCTTCTTGCTGTGTTGAGTGGCATAGCGCTTTCCGTATACTTTGATATCTCTCATCCGCATGATTACTTATGGAATCTGAAAACTTACGATCTTGGCGAAAAGTATTTGGTGAATTTGCCGACGAATTTTCTGGCCGGCATTACCTACCCTGATTTTTCCAAGCTGCTAACAGGCACTTCGCTGCAGTACATAATGATGTTCGCGCTGATCGGCTCGCTTGAGTCGCTGCTGACGGTACAGGCGGTTGATTCTATCGATCCATACAAGCGCAAAGCCAATTTGAACAAGGATTTGCTCGCAGTCGGATTCGGTAATTTTCTTTGCGCCCTCATCGGCGGACTTCCGATGATATCCGAAGTTGTTCGCTCGTATGCGAATATTAGCTATGGCGCAAAGTCACGCTGGTCTAACTTTTTCCACGGCGCCTTCTTGTTGATTTATGCCGTTTTCCTCGTGCAGATTATTCATTTAATTCCCATCGCGGCCCTGGCCGGTATTCTGTGCGTAACGGGCTATCGCCTCGCCGCGCCGAAGCACTTCTTGGAATGCAAGGAGATTGGTCTTGAGCAGTTAATAGTATTCGTGGTTACGATCCTCGTGACGCTCTCGACTGATCTGCTTATAGGCGTGGCCATGGGGATTGTTACCGAATATGTAATGTGCTTTGTTTTCGGAGCGCGCCCGAGCACCGTGTTCCAGTCGGTACCCAAGGCGCGCATGATTGATGGCCAACTCGTATTCCGGCTCCCAGAGGCGTGTACCTTCAGCAACATTATTGGTTTCAAGACTCAGCTTTTGCAGGGCGCGACAAAGGATATTAAATTAGATTTTTCCGAAACTCGTCTTGTCGATCATACATTCATGAAAGAAGTTTGCGCGCTTGAGCACTCGGCAAAGCTCGGTGAAATAGAGCTTTCCATGGCCGGTTTGGATGAGCTTGTTCCCGTTGGCGAGCACGCTTCATCGGCACGCAGGGTTGCGTCAGGCGAACGCGAGCGCGTCTTTCAGAGTAACTAAGAGCGCTCGCGCCCTTTAGGCCTTTGCGACCAGTGCGTCGTAGTTCCCCGATATTCTTCGCTTCAGCGGTGCCAGCCCCACGGTGCCAGCAGCCGAGAAGGTCGGTGAAGACGCAAGGGTAGCGAAGGCCTAAAGGACGCGAACGATTTGCGGTTTGCTCTTTTTAGGGGATTTTGAGTTTTTGTCCGATCGAAATCTTCGATGATTTCATCCGGTTCTGTTTCTTGAGCGCTTCGACACTGATTTTGTACTGCTTGGCTATCGCGCCAAGAGTGTCGCCCTTTTTTACCGTATGGAAAGCGTTCTCTTGAACGATGCTCGACGGCTTCGTTTTTTGGGATACGCGTGCCACTGAAGCCTGCTTTGGTGTCGGCTGAATTATTAGTTCGAGACCCGCGCGCAGCTCTTTGTCTAAGTTGTTTTGCTCTTTAAGCGCGTTAACGGAAACATTGAATTTCCTCGCGATTGAAACCATCGTGTCACCGGGTCTGACTTTATAGCTTAATCCGCCGTAGACTGAACTTGAAGAAGGTCCCTTCGGCTGCGGGTCGTTTAACGGTGGCAGTTGGCGCGCCATTTGTAGCGTTGCGCCCTGCGGAACATGGAGTACGTAACCGCGAGGGATCAAAGTTCTTCCGGTCCATACCGACGATGCGAGCGCGTAGTTTACCGCGCGAAGCGCGTCGACCTCGACGCCGAGCTGGCGCGCGGCGGCGTGCGCGTGAATCGGCTGCGTAATTTGCTGCGAGCGCAGATTAAGCGGCGGATCGAGTTCGAGTGCCGGAAAATGTGTTTGCAGATCGCGATAGATTTCTACCGCCGCCAAAAATTCTGGATAAAAGTTGGAAGACGCAAATCCAAAGGGTCGCTCGGTCGGGTGTTCGATTAGGCGCACAATATCGCTCGTCCCATATTGATTAACTTTCTTACGTACGCCGCCGACACCGTGATTGTAGGATGTGATAGCAAGCGGCCAATTGCCGAGTTCTCCGAATGCTATTTTCAAATAGCTTGCGGCAGCGCGTGTTGCTGAGATTGGATCGCGGCGCTCGTCGACTATCGAGTTAACGGTCAAATGGTAGGCCCGTGCAGTGCGCGGCATGAACTGCCAAATGCCGGCGGCTCCCACTGCGGAATAGGCGGTGTAATCAAAGGAAGACTCAACGAAAGGAAGGCGCGTCAATTCTTTCGGCAATCCGTATTCCGAGGTGAAGACGTGCTCAAGGAGCGGCATATACCGCCCCGCGCGTTTGATCGCTTCGGCGTAGCGCTCTTTGATACCGGTTTGCGTGCGCACTAAGTCATCGTCGATTGCGTGGCGATATTTCTCTCGTCCGCCAGGAATTGATTTCATTTCGCGCGCCACGATATCTTCTAGCAGGTTCGATGGGCGATTTCCCTGCGCCAGTTTATCCAGGGCCGTCACCACCTCCTTTACGCGTCGCTCGGATTCGACTTTTTTGTAGCGCTCGAACTCAACAGGATTCATCGACATGCCTTCGAAGGTGTAGTCGATCACGCCGAAGCGTACCTGCGGGAAATCGCGGTGGTGGATGATTTGCTGATATTTGCCGTAGCGGCTAAAGACATCCTTCCAGAAGTCGACGCGGCCACGCAGCTCTGGGGGAACGTAAAAGGTGCGATCGTGGGATTCTACCGAAATTTGCTGGCTAAATGCCGGTGCGGCTAAAGAGGGCCGCGGATAAGCTACCGATGCGAATCCGAGCGCTGTGAGGCACGCAACTATCTTGAGGCCCAATTGAAGATT
>CAYTAW010000027.1:14072-15171 GCA_964435675.1 uncultured Bdellovibrionales bacterium | reverse complement strand
ACTTGAGCGCGTCGATCTGCTCGGTGATGCGCATAATGCCCACCTCAGCTGTTATTGCGGATCCCGCTCGTCCGATGACCATCAGTGCGGTTAATACCGGACCGAGTTCGCGAATTAAGCTTAACGCCACGGCTGAGCCGGTAAACGCGGTTGCGCCGAATTTTGCCAGTGTGTATTCACCCTGCACGGCGAGCACAGCACCGGTAAAGACCCCGATGAGGCCGATAACAAAGGTCGAATTGAATCCAATCTGATAAAGCTGCTGGAGGATTAAATAGACTCGCAGCGGCGGCTTGAAGAGCGCCAGGATTGTGCGCCAAAGAAAGATCCACGCGTGTCCCCACCCTTCAGTTATATCTAGAATGGTTTTCCCGATCCGTTCAGTTGTGGCAACTAAGTTCATCCTTCGAATCCGAGCCCTACGACGTAAAATTCATTTGAAGACGAGCGTGTCGAATCAAGCTCAACTCGTTTGACCTTATTAAACATCGGTCGAATTGATTTGACAAACATCTCGCTATCATTAGATTTAAAAAGCTTAATCGCTAAATTCCCGCCGTGCCGCAGCAGCGACTGCGAAAGGTAGAGCGCCAATTCAGCGCACCCCACGGAGCCTGCGCTATCAACTTCGCGGATACCGCTGAGCTTCGGCGACATGTCGGAAAGGATCAGATCGTACTTGCCCCCGGCGAGCGCCGCCATCTTGCTCATATTCTCTTCGTCGCGAGCGTCGCCACAGATGAGATGGACGTTTTCTCCCCCCAAAGCTTCAATCTCTTGAAGGTCAATTCCAACTATTACCCCGGTACCGCCGAGACGTTTATAGGCTACCTGGAGCCACCCTCCCGGCCAAGCACCCAAATCAAGCACCTTCATGCCCTTTCTGAGTAGGCCAAAACGCTTATCGAGCTCCATTAGCTTAAAGGCCGCTCGGGATCGGAATCCTTCCTCTTTGGCTCGTTGATAGAGGTGATCCTTTCGTTCGTATTCTTTGGACAGAAAAAGCTCCGTAACCACGGGTTAAAAATCGGCGTTCATTATCTGTAAGCGTGCTTATGAAGGCAATCCGAGTGCCAAATATGCTGCTAACATGCTGAAT
>CAYTAW010000027.1:0-14062 GCA_964435675.1 uncultured Bdellovibrionales bacterium | reverse complement strand
TATTTTATTCGACACTAGAAAAAGACTTGAAACGCACAAATTTCTTTGATATAGAAAAAGAGTAGAATTTTTTATGGAGGTTTTTATGATAACTGATTTAGTGCTGACAGATTTGGTTCCTAGTCTCGACCTTCTTTCGACTTTCTTCACCTTTGCGTACATCGTCTGGTTGGCCGCATCGCTTTTTGGAACGCAGGTGCTGATCGATGGGCAATCCCCTCGAGGAAAACGCTCACTGATGAATCAGCACGTTGCAAATCGGGCGATTGCTGCATAATCAAAATAATCTTCACGACTAGCTGCACCGGCCAGCTGCTAGCAGCTAATCGAAGCCGGCAACTGAGTTAGTTGCCGTTACGGTTGCCGTTTCTGTTGGCGGTTGGCTGTTGGCCGGTGCAGCTACTTCAAACCGTTCACTACTTGTTTTCTGTCTTGCTATATTCTTCAGTCGCCCGCCGCATTGTCGCCAGCACTCGGCGATCAAGCTTGCTCAATTCGTCGCTCGTCTTGCATCCGGCGACAAGTTTCAGATCAGCTACCATCTTTTCATCTTTATTTTCGAAATGAGCGGCGAGATGACTGGCGCTGGTTGTTATTTGCTTAAGTCCGTCGGCGCTCTTAGCGAGCGCAATGAAGCAATTCCATTCGTAATTGGCTTTTCCGGCGGCATGAAGTCGGGGCGTTCTATCTTCGGCAACGACGCTTTCCCACGCGCTTTTCCAGCCGGTAGCGGTGTTCTGTAGGGTCACTGTTCGCGTCTCCGGTGCGCTCCGTTTATGGCGAGATAGTAGCGAAAAAAAATCGTGCGCTATGCGCTTGGTGTCCCCTGTCGCTTGGCTGTCGGTAAGTAGCGCATCTACCGTGCGCGTTAGTTCTCTTGGGTCGCGCGCTTCTCCGATACGCGCCAGCGCATTCGTCAATATGCGCTGAGAGTCTTCGGGGATCTGAGACCGCGCCATCTGCTCTTTGATCATCGGCAGCATCACCTTAGTGCCTAGTTTAAAGCCTTCGAATGAAGCGACATCATAAACGCCAACAATATCTGGCTGCGCTTGAGTCCGGCCGGCCGGCTGCGCTTGCGTAGTCGCACGCGTAGTTCGCTTTTCCTGCGCAAGTTCCTTTAAGTAAAGCTCCAACGCCGAGTTGCACGCGCCGAGCGACACACCGAGAATGCCGCGCTCTGTTTCACTCGCACCGTTCTTCAGCAGTTCGCTGGCGTGCGAGCTCAAGCTTTGAATCGAATCCTTTCTGACGGCCCATTCACGCAATTCGTTTTCGTTGCTTTGATGATTTTTGAGAATTAATTCGACTACGGTCACTTTGGCGTCGAGCGCACCTATCTGTTCGCGCAAATCGCCCTCACTAATTCTTTTAATTGCGGGCGAGCCTTCATCGCGTAGCCGGGTTGCTGCGGGTGGCTCTGAATTTTTTAGATCCGGCGAATTGGGCTGCTGCGAAAACGCGCTGCCCGCGAGCCCCGTAAGTGTGGCAAGCGCTAACACCAAGTCTCTTGCTCCGTGCCTCTGAAGTTCCATACTCCCTGGATGTGTAATAGGCCGCCTATGAATAGGATATGCCGATTTTTTCGGGAATGATACTTAAAGCTTCTACTACAGCGACCCGACATATGATGGGCCGCAGATCTGAGGCTAGGAGCTGCTTTTATTGAAAAGGCGGCTAACCCACGAACCCTTACGTGGGCGTTGATAGAAGGGCTCGTAACCCTCGAAAATTCCAAGCATTAGATTGCCGCCTATGCTGTCGCCGCACCGTACCTTGAGCTTCTCGGCGCCGATCATCACGAGCGCGCCGGCGTCGCTGAAGCGTTCCTGAATTTCGCTGCGTTTCGACACACCCTCTTCCGCAATCAGGATGCCGAGTATCAGTGAAGTCACATCGCGTTCCGATAACGTTTTTCCCGATTCCTTTAAAAGGAACAGTTTCTGCACTTCGGGCGTTTCTTCGGCAAGCGTAGTTAGTGCCGCTTTTAAATCACGATACTGCTCGGCGGGCAGCGCCTCCATCTCGACATCTCGGATCACGTCTTCTACGAGCAATTCATCGACGAGCGCCGGAATGCTGGCCGTTCCGCCCTTGAGTAGTTCGATCTCCCAGCTCGTAATGTCTTTCTCGCATTCGCTGCCGGGATTTAAAATCAGCAGCCAGCCGTTCGGCAACAGATCGAGAAGCTCAGCTAATTTGATCGCGCGCAGGCGCAGCTCTTGACCGCTCCACTCCCGCGCCGCGTCCTCGCTGCTGAATACCGGGACGACAACGGTGTCCTTATTTTGCACGCCGAGAATATTCAAAAAATCATTCGGGTATGCCGGTTGGCGCGACAGCGGCAACTCTTGCGTGCGCTCCGGAACGAAAAGAGTCACGCCTATGAGCAGCTCGTAAAACTCGGTCAGGTTCTCGACTGAGCTTTCTTCGGACGCTCTATCGAGCGCGGCGCCAAGGAGATCGGTTGAATCGACAATTGTTCCGTTCTCTCCACCGCTCATGCGCAGCCCCGCTTATAACTATGCGCTTTAGGCCTTATCCAGCTCTTTGATGATTTCCGGAGTAATATCTGAACCAGGGTCGCCGAAGAGCACGGGGCCGCGGCTCTTTTCGCTGCGATCAATAACGAGATCGATATCTTTCTTTTCCGCGTATTGGTTGATGATCTTCAGCGCCTTTTCAGTAAGCGATTTATTAATCTTGAGGAACTCTTTCTTGATTTCGTCCTCGGAATCTTTGACGAGGCGATTGAAGTTTTTAATTTCGTTGCCGATCTCCTGAACTTCCTTCGAATCCTCTCCGAGCCCTTTCTCTTTAATGTTCTTTTCCATAGCCGTGATCGTTTTTTTCTTGGCTTCGATCTTGGTTTTGGCTTGAGTCGACATGGCGTCGAGCGACTTTCGCTGCTCTTTAGCCGTGGATGATTCATTCAAGATGCGGTTGAGATCGACGGTTACGATCTTGTATTCCGCCTGAGCGGTTAATGGGGCGAGTAGTGCAAGCGCAAGAGAGCAGAATAACGAATAGCGGTTAGTGCGTTTCATGGATAATGCCGATTAACGATGTTTAAAGTTAGATTGCGCGCTCATTATCGGAGATGTTTTCCGATAATTCAAGGGGCGCAAATCGGCGCCGCGACTGGCTTATCCTTCGAGTTCGACGGGAATTCCGCCTGGAATCTGCGGAAGACGCTCGTTTAGAATCTCGACGACCGTTCTGAAGACGCGACGCGCTTCGAAGGTAATCGCTTTGTCATTCCCGCAATCTGCGTAAAGTGCGACCGGTGTGTCATGATCGGCATTGATCGGCGCAAGCGCAAACGACTTGCTGCCGAACGGAGAGAGATCGCTTTCACGGTTTCCGAACGACTGTACTTTGGAAAAGCACTGGGCGAGCGGATTAAGCGGATCGTCGAGACTCAACTTCTGGCCCGTGCCGATTGACGGTCCGCGCGCTGCGACGACGATCGCGTTACGTTTATTTTTTGAGACGACAATCAATGCCGACTTTTCGAATGGTCCAGTATCGACGAGCATGGCGAGCAGGGATGCCAGCAATTCTTCGCTGGTCGATGCCGCGTTGAACATATCCGAAATATTGGAGACGACCTGGGCGCCGCGCTTCGATACGATCGGCGGCGGCTCCTTACGTACTGGCGGCGGTGTCGATTGGCGCACGACGTGCACTTTATCGCGCGATTGAACGATGCTGTATTGGTCGGCTGAGTCGAAAACCTCTTCCTTTAGTTCGCGCACAGTCGTAGGCGATCGCGGAGCGCTGAGCGGCGGCGGTGGCGGCGGTGCTTTTTTAGGTGGAGCACTGAGCGGCGGCGGTACCGTCTTTTCCGGCGGCGGGCGGCGTTGAACGTCTCCGAGCAAATTGCTGATCTCCTCGTCGAGCGATGCGGCGTTTTGAGTCGGAGCCGGGGCAGCTTCGCCTGGGGTCGGCGCGTTCATATCGAGCTTTGATACATCGGTATGCGGATTGAGCGCGGTCAATTGACGGCGGCGCTCATCGGCAACGCGATCGGCGTGCAGATATTCGGTGGCGCGTTCATAAACCCTGAGGTATTGCGCTTCGGTCAGGGGAAGTATGCGGATAGAGCTTTTAGCGGGGAGTACTTTGCCGGGCGAGAGTTTTTCCCAGCGATTCGCTTCGAACGCTTCGACAAATTCTGCGGCGGCAAAACAGATAGGCTTCATTATCGCGCGCTCTTTCGATTTGGCCGATGAATCGCGATCAACCGCGAAAGCCAAACCATCGGGAATACCCTGACGTTGAAGATAGGTGTTGTTGGCGCGTTCGACGTCGAACTTCAAATCCTGCGAGAGGCGGTAGTTTAAGCTGCTGCGCGGAAATTGTTCGGCGAGAGTTACGTACTCCTGCTCGAAGTGAGTGACGGCGAGCATTTCTCCGACGAAGAAGAACAGCGCAGCGGCTTGGCAATCATCCGCCAGGGTCTTGGCAAGGACTTCTGCGAGCATGCGCGCGATGATCGATGTGCGCCGGCACCGGCTACGATGGCCTTCGAAATACATCGAGCATTTCTCATCGGACAACTGCGGACGTCCGGCGATTTCATCGAGTGTTTCAACGAGCACTTCCTGCCCGAGACGGATAATCGCGGTCTTGACGTTGGTAATCGATTGCCGTCCGCCGGAGAAGAACATGGCGTTGGCGACTTTAAGAAGTTCGATAACGATGATTGGATCCTGGCTGGCGCAAATTGCCAAATCTTCCACGCGCACGTTTTTATCTGCGGCGAGGCGGCGCGCTTCTTGCCAAATGATCGGCTGCGCGGGGAATTGCGTGCGGTAGAGCGTACGACCACTTTTGTCGCTCTCGTCCTGCTTCTCATTGTCTGGCTGCGGAGTTGTCGCGGAATTCTTGTCGACTTTTCCTACAGTCTCTTCTTCTGCCATTAGAAGGCGCTCCCTCTGGATATCTACAATCTAGCTGTCGACCAAAGTTCGATTCTACTTTACCAGTGAAAAGGGCCCACTACGACTGTTTCGCCTTCAGTATATTATTCACATGAGTTCAGTATGTTACCACCAAAATCGGACGCCCCATTTTATCCGAATCTGAGCCTTCTGGCAGTTGCTATCTCACTGATTGGGGGGTAAAAAATCAGCAGTTAATCAGGTACGTCCGCCCGGCAGAATTCTGCCGGAGGGATTTGTTCCGAGCCGCATTAATTATCCCCGCGTGGGGGGCGGCACCGCATTGAAAAGGAGTGTGATATGGCGACGCGCATTGAGAAAGATTCTATGGGTGAGATGCAGGTTCCTGAGGACGCTCTCTATGGCGCTTCGACGCAGCGTGCCGTATTGAATTTTCCGGTCAGCTCTCTTCGGTTATCGTGTGCATTCAACTCCGCAATTGGGGTTATCAAACTTGCGGCCGCGAAAACCAATCAAGATCTCGGATTGCTCGAGAAAGATAAGGCTGAAGCGATAAAAAAAGCCGCGCAGGAGGTCTTCGAAGGAAAACTGCAGAAGCATTTCGTCGTCGATGTTTTTCAAACCGGCTCCGGCACCTCGACCAACATGAATGCTAATGAAGTTATCGCTAATCGTTCGATAGAGATAATTGGTGGTAAGCGGGGAGACAAGAGCATTCACCCAAATGATCACGTAAATATGTGTCAGTCATCGAACGATGTTATTCCTTCGGCGATTCACGTATCGGCGTACGCGGAGATTGAAAAGCGACTCAAGCCGGCGTTGAGAAAGCTTGCCGATGCGCTGAACGCAAAGGCTGAGGAATTCAAAGGCGTGGTGAAAACCGGCCGCACCCATCTCCAGGATGCGACGCCGATTACGTTAGGTCAGGAATTCAGCGGCTATGCGGCGCAGATTGAGAAAGGTATTGAACGCGTAACCCGTTCGCAGGAGAGCCTTGCCGAGCTAGCGCTCGGCGGCACTGCCGTTGGCACCGGCCTTAATACGCACCCAGAATTCGCGCAGCGCGCTATCAGGGAGATTGCTGCAATCATGAAGCTCCCGTTTGTTGAAGCGTCAAATCATTTCGAAGCGCAGGGAGCGCGAGATGCGGTGACCGAGATGAGCGGACAGCTGCGTACCATTGCGTGTTCGTTGATGAAGATTTCCAACGATATTCGCTGGCTCGCCTCCGGCCCGCGCTGCGCGATTGGGGAGTTGTTTCTTCCGGAAATTCAGCCCGGATCAAGTATTATGCCGGCAAAGGTGAACCCGGTGATTTGCGAATCAGTGATGATGACTGCCGCCCATGTAATCGGCAATGACGCCTGTGTCGCTGCTTGCAATCAACAGGGCAATTTCGAATTGAACGTCATGCTGCCGGTTATCGCCTACAATTTACTACAGTCGATCGAATTGATCGCTTCGGTATCAGAAAATTTCGTCAATCAATGCATCTCCGGAATTACCGCGAATGTCGAACGGTGCCGCGAGTTGGCTGATAAGAGTCTCTCGCTCTGCACGCCGCTGGCTCCGAAAATTGGTTATGACAAAGCGGCCAAGGTTGCCAAGCTTGCCTGGGCGGAAGGTAAGTCTGTTCGCCAAGCCGCAATCGAAATGAAGGTTCTCGATTCAGCCGAATTGGAGCGTGTGCTCGATCTCGAAGCGATGACCAAGCCTGGATTGTAGTAAAAGAGTGCGGTAATACCGCCTATTTGCAAGAGCATTTGTCGTGCAGCCGAATCGCTGTTAAAATAGAAGCGATGGCGCAAACGAATAAAAATCTCCGCAGCCAAACTGAAGAGCTTCATGCTTTCGGCGGCTGCAATAATCTTTTGCAGCACTATCAGACCATTGGTGCCGAGCTCTGCAAACTCGACTCCGGTTGGACGCGCTACGGTTTGATGCGTAATTACGAAAATTTCCGCATCGGCGTGACGGCAGTTCCCATAGAAGTGCTCGAGAGCTACTTTGACGACCTGCTCGAAATTGAGGTTCCTGAAGAACGCCTTTACATCAAACGCCGCAGCGTCAGCCACATGTTCCAAATTTTTTCGATCATAGGTCTCGTTGCTGCCTTTGCCTGGGGGCTTTGGTCGGTCGCCCGCGGCGCGTCGCCCGAGATCTCCTTCTTCTTCACGATCTTCATGTCGGCGCCCTTCGCCGTACTCTGGCATTTCGCGCCCCGCCTTCAACTCATTCGCCGCCTCGGCTTCGCGCGCATCGTCTCGCAAGAGATCTTCCGCCGCCGCGGCGGTGGAAAGGACGACACGCGGAATCCACATACGACGGTAATTGGCGAGCTTCTTTCGCCGCACGCCGGCCCGACTATTCCGGGGGCGGCGCGGAAGTTAATTCACTGATTCCTGATCGGCATATCGCCCTAGACCGCAGTCATTTGAGAGTCCTTTGAGTAGGTCAGCGGAAGCGGCGACGAGCTAATCTGGGAAGAAAATAATGAAACCGCAAAAAAAAACCGGCGGGGAGGCTGCTCATTTCCTCGCCCGCCGGTGGGGTTTGTCTGTTTGTTTCTGAGTGTTTAACTTGCTTTCTTCAGCGCATCGCCTAAATCAATCGAGTTGCTGTGCCGCTTCATGTTTTCACGGTCCTTGAAGGTAAGCTCACGCTTATGCTCTTCTTTGTTGGCGTAATTTTTCGTCAGATACCATGGTGCTATGCGGTGATTGCCGCGCTTCGGCATGGCTTGGATACAATCAGCGATCGTCTTCGGATCGAGCTCGAGTTGTTCGCATACCCAAACGAATGTGAACTCGCGTCCATTTTCGCCATCATCTGAAAATAGCCAATCGCTCGACCCTTGAATCTCGCGTGGATCGTTACCCACGTAGTCGAGAATTGCGCGCTCTAGGATTGCCAAAAGTAGCCGGCGCTCAGGACTGCCCGTTGCGTTTGGCGCATCGTAGAAAGAGTTGATATCTGGCGTATATGTTGAGGCGCTGTTCATAAAATCAAAATAAAACGTTGTATAAAACTAATAGCTACTTACACCACTCTGACGTGGGTTGGGTCGTGTTGATTCAATCAAAAAGTAATAAATTTGTTTTCAGCTTTCATTTTGAATCGTTTCTAGCTCATTGAGGGGCGATTGCGTATAAGCAAGCTCATCCCACAGTGGTTCTTTCGACTCTCGCTAAGCTGCACCCCCTTGCTCTATATTAAATGAAGCTTTTTAGGAGCATTTGATGAATTGTTGGAACACTTTTTGGGCGCTCACTGGCGCTTTGTATTGCTTAACGGCTCTGCCGGCCAGCGCCGATTTTCGCTGTGAAACGCGTGTCGGATACACCGTTGAACTCGCCACGCCCAAGCCGCCCAGTACGCCGCCGCCTGCGGATTCCAAAGCGCCAACTCAGACTCCTGTCGCCGACGGTCGCGACATGACCATCTATTTAGAGTTGATCGAAGCGCGTGATGCGGACGAGGCAAAAACCAAATCCGCGTTACTGAAGAACAGCGCCCGACCGCTCGAGCGCGCGCGCGAAACGTGCCGCGAGCGCCATGAGAATGTCGGCGGGTGCATAAGTTCTAAATTCGAAAACAGCGCGACCACGCTGCGCTCATTAAGTTTTTCGGCTCGCAAGGCCCTTGAGGACGCGCTGCGAGCCGATTGCGAAACACAGCGCGGTCGATGCAAGAAGGTGGACTCGACCGAGCCCGTTTGCGCTGAAATTGTAGTGCCGACGCCTACTCCGGCGGCTGAAGTGAAAGACGAGAAGAAGAAAAAGAAGTAGCTACCCCCTTAAGAGCGCGAGTTTTTTGATCCCATGCCAGTTAAAGGTCGCTTTTTGCGCGTGCGCAGGAGGGACCTAGGTGAGCATTTCAGGAGCTTTGTGCGGCTCGTTGAGTAGCTGCTCAAGCGCGGATATCTCCTTCATGCGTTGAATCGGAACGAATCTCGCCTCAACTTTTTCGCTGTCGCGCGGCTGCGTCTCATCGATCCATGCGGGCATGGTCGGAAATTTTTGAAGCAACCCCTGAATTGCGATTTGGCACTGCTCGGAAAATTCGCTTTTATTTTGACGCTCGAGCACACGCGCCTTCTTAGCTAATCCAAAAAGATGGCTTAGGCCGTGGCGGAAGAGTCCTCGTAAGCCGAGAATCTTGTGCAGCTCAAGCGCCGAGCGCTGCGACAACGCAAGCGCATTTTCTAAGCCGAGATTCAGAGCGCCCTTGACTTTGTCGGCGATCTGCAACACCTGAGTGATTTCGGAAATATCGATGCCGTAATGAACGATCGCCGCGTTGAGTAGTAAGGTCATCTCGATTTCGAACGACTCATCGTAGAGCAGCTGGTTCACGAGTGAGCGCAGCGGCTCCGGGAAGCTTCCTTCGTATATCACGGGTTCGACCGCGGAGATGTCTTCTATCGAAGGCTGCACCGCGCTCTGAGCGACCTCGCCGAGCAGTAGTTCGCCGCCAAGCGGTGAATTAATCTCAGCTGCATACTGATTGTCGGGGATGCCTTCGCTGCTCAGTCGGCGCTGTTTCTCTTGGTACGAGTCCTCTTCGAGTTCGGAGGGAGTCGCCACATTCGGAATTGAAAGTATCTGATAGAACAAATCGGTATTGCTTTCAAAAAGCAGCGCGAGCAGACGGTTCATCAAGAAAACGTGCTCTTTATTCTCCGTTTTCAGTGAGAGCCAGGTGCGACCTTTATCGGGAGTATAGTAGTTGGGGCCTGGCGGCTGATCCGCCGGCTCATCGAATGCGACTACGTCAACATAGCGCGAGATCATCAGCGAAATCAGTTTGAGATCGACGACACGGATAATTTTTTGCAGCAGCGCGAGCGAATCGGTCGCGTCGGTTACTGCCAACCACTCCCAGAAGTGATCCTCTCTGAAGGAGTCACGCGACCAACAGTCGAAGTCGAGCAACACGCGGCACTGTTCAATAGTCGCGATTTCCAGCAGCTCGGCGCTCGATTCGAGACCCTGCGTACGGATGGCGACATACAAACTTTGCGCCGGTATCGTGCGCACGATCTGCTCGGGGCTATCCGAGTCGAAAATCGCTTTGATCAGATTGCGGCTATTAAAGCTCTTGGCGCGAATTACGGGCGCGTGCGGCGATTGTTCCTCTCCTTTGGTGCCCATACGTCATTTCGCGCCTCTACGCTTTTGAAGGCGCGAACGTAATGTGAATTTGACGGCCTGAAATTGGCGACTTGTCATCGACGATTGCTATATCCGCCAAGCGTGCCTTTATTGTTTCGAATTTTTCGCGGCCGAGATCGAGGTACTGCGCTTCACGTCCGCGAAAGCGCATGCTGAACTTTACTTTGTGGCCTTCTTCGAGAAACTCACGCGCATGCTTGAGCTTTACTTCGAGATCGCCGACGTCCGTACGGTAACGGATGCGCAGCTCTTTGATTTCTTGCTCGGTGCGTTTTTTCTTCGCTTCAGATTCTTTTTTCTGTTCGCGGTATTTAAACTTGCCGTAGTCCATCAGACGGCACACGGGGGGTTTGGCATCTGGAGCGACTTCAACGACATCCAGCCCATCGCGCTCAGCCGCGATCAACGCGTCTTTGAGCGAGACAACGCCGAGTTGCTCGCCGCTATCGGAAATGAGCCGCACTTCACGAGCCGTGATTCGGTGATTGATTCGGTGTTGATCGGGGGGTTGTTGCTTGGCGAAACGGCCACCACCGCGAAAGGGGGGGCGATTGCTGTTATTGCTGGGAGGTGTTCTCAAATATATAGCTCCAAAAGTTTTTCAACGGGTGCATCCCGCATTAGTCTATAGAGAAAACTAGCTGGATGTAAACAATCGGCAAAGAGCGAGTTCGGCTGGAGCGGCGTCTCTTTAGCAGCCCTGGCAACCGAAGCGTTAATTCGCGCTATCTAGCTGTATTTATTAGCAATCTCTTCCAGCAACTGCTGCCAAAGTGGGAAAACATTTGGTGCGGCAAACTCTTCTGCGCGCTTTCTGCCAAGCGCGGAGAAGCGCTCACGTGCGGATTTGTCCGCAATAAGCGTGTGCAGCGCGCCGGCCAGAGCGCCATCGTCGCCATACGGAACGAGAACTCCATACTCACTTTCCCCGAGCAATTCGCGCGGACCGGTCAGGCAGTCTGTTGCGATTGCCGGAACTCCGGCGAACAACGCTTCACCGAGCGCCACGGGCGATCCCTCGTAGTCGGAGGACAGAAGGAAAATCGAAGACTGTGCAAAAAGCGCGGCCGTATTTCCTTGATAACCGAGAAAATGGATGCGTGACGCGCATGCGCTTGCTTCCGCGGCGCGTTGAAGCGACTCCAGCTCAGGCCCGGTGCCGACAACGAGCAGGTGCCACTCCGGAAAGTCTGCCGCCGCTTTTTCGAACGCGGAAATCGCCCGATCGAATCTTTTTTGGCGGGAAAGTCTTCCCAGGGCGAGCACGGTCGGTTTTGGAATCTCGACCGAGATTCCCGTTTCGCGCGGCGGGATGACCGGATTAGGGACGACGCAGATTTTACGTTGCAATTGCTGGGGAAAATAGGTGATTGAGCGATCCGACTGCAGCACGATGGCGGCTGCGGCACGGTAACACCAATTGCGAATGAGCCGAAACGCGCTCTTCGGTAGGCCTACGCGCGTCGACGTCAACAGTGAGCTGAACTCGGGATACACGCGCTCTGAAATTATCACCGGCGTGGCGAGGCGCGAGGACGCAATCAGCGTCAATATATTCGCTTGATCCATGAAGCTGATAATAACGTTGGGACGTTCGCGTTTGACGGCGACACGTAGTCTCGCGACGAGCGCAGGAAGCGAAAGAAGCTTTGCCAAGCCGCGAGGTGATTTGGTGGAAAGGGGGGTAACGGAAAGATTCGGATGCGACACCTCACATCCCGTTTCCGCTTTGAGAGTGTAAACCGCGACGTGATGCCCGGTTTTCGCCCACTCATGCGTCAACAGTGTAAAAATGCGTTCAGCGCCTCCGCCCCGCATGCTGTCGATGATTGCAACTATTTTCATCTCTCGATAATTCGAGCGGCCCGCCTTTAGCGCACGCCTTTTCGTACGAGCGTTTCAATATGCGGTGCCATTAATTCACGGAGCACCTTGTTGCCATCGGTGTTGCCGCCGTGAAATTTTAGACGGTGTAGCAGCACGTACGGGGCGATTACCTTGAGGTCGTCTTCGTTGGCGTAGTCTCGTCCTTGCAGTAACGCCCACGATTTTATCGCGGCTTGAAGCATTAACGCCGCGCGCGTTGATGCACCGAACTGAATGTAGGATGAAATGCGCGTTGCGTGAACTATATCGACGATTGCATGGCGCAGATTCTCACTGACAAATATCTCGGCGGCAGCGCGGCGCGCGGTAATAATATCATCTCGCGTGCAGACCGGCTTGATTGTTTCTCCCTGCTCCTTAATCGCTGAATGGCTGCGAAGAATTTCATTTTCCGTCGCTGAGTCCACGTATGACATGGGGATTTTCAGCAAAAAGCGATCGAGCTGAACGATCGGGAGTGGATAGGTTCCGGCGATATCGAGCGGGTTCTGAGTGCCGACGACGAAGAATAGCTCGTCAAGCGCATACGTATGATTGTCGATCGTCACCTGTTTTTCGGCCATACATTCGAGAAACGCCGCCTGAACCTTGGGACCGGTGCGGTTGATTTCGTCAGCGAGCACCACGTGCGCGAACACAGGACCGTGAACGAATTGAAAACGTGAGCTTTTCGGATCGTAAATGGTTACGCCGAGCACGTCACCTGGAAGCAGATCCGGCGTGAACTGAATACGGCGGAACTGGACAATTTCCTTTGAGGTCTTATTTTCCGAGGGAGCAATCAGCCTGCCCAACGTTTTGGTGAGCGTGGTCTTTCCTGATCCGGGATAATCTTCCAGCAGTACGTGACCGTCGGCGAGAAGCGCGCAAAGAACGAGTTGAATAGTGTCGAGGCGTCCTTTAATTACGGTAGCGAGCGCGTCCCGGATGGCGTGAGCGACTTCAATTGCGTTGCTGAATTTAGACTCGTTAATCGCATTCTCCATCTGATAAATCCCTCTCTTATCCGCTCAATACAATCGAGTATCGAGGACACCAGAGATTAACGCTACTCAATCGTTGATACAAGCTCTGCCAACTTCTTCCCGACTACCACGAGGCTGCCACCGCGCACCGTGACATTGCCGAGAACCCCGCCATTTGCCGTCAATTCAAGCACATGCTCGTCCTTTTCGACGCGATGAGAGACAGAATAGGGGCTGTTCCCGTTCGGCAGCACCAAAAAGCCCGAGGCATATAGTACTGATTGAACGTCCTCGGTTAGATTTTTTCCCTCAATAGGCAGCCGGAATCCGTAGCTGCGCAGAGATGGTCTTAGCATCGAAAAGACTTTTAATGCCAGTGGCCCGTATTCAGGAGACTCCTCTACGGTCAGTTTAAGCTGCAGAATATAGAGGTACATTTTTAGCAGTTCGTCTTTCCGCGGTCGCACCTGATTTAACGCCTGCGCGATGTAGGCCAGCGCTTCTTTCTTTTTGCCGCGCTTGGCGGTCCCGGCAGCGAGGTAGCTCAAATAATACGGGTCGGAGCCCGGGCGCGTATCTACTCGTTGTTCTAAGTCCACCCGCCGGCGCAGCACGCGCAGCGGAAGATCGCCTAAGATATCGCCGAGGGTTGGATATTCGAGCATGCTGTCGGTGTTGCGGATGTTTAAGTCTTCGAGGCCTTTGAGATCTTCGGCCATTATTTGTCGGGCGCGGCGGCCAATCCACCATTCCTGCAGATAATTCTGCGTCCGTTCGTAGAGCGTTTCGACGCGCTCGGCGAATGTTTCGGGCGGTGTCAGGGCTAGCCGGTTGTTTTTAGCCGCAAGCGCTTGCGCCAGCGAAGCGCGCGCTCCGGCATCAAGGTCTTCTTGATCGGTTCCGATTTTGCCAAACCACTGACGGCCCGTCAGAGATGCGCGCAAATGCTCGATGGCGCTGTCTATCTGTCCACGATGGAGCGCAATGCGGCCGCGCATGAGATGCACAAGCGAGCGATGCTCTTCCCCGTTGCGCAGCGGGAATTGGGCGACGCACGCCTCAAAACTATCCATCGTTTTGCTCGCCGCGGGCAAGTTGAGCTCTTCGATATAGAGCAGTGTTAAGT
>CAYTAW010000026.1:0-15185 GCA_964435675.1 uncultured Bdellovibrionales bacterium | reverse complement strand
CGCCAGGAGAGCGTATTCACTTTGTGAGGTCAGTTTCATATGCGCCAAATCCTTGCCGCTAACCTATACACCTATGTAGATGCAAAATCCTATAAGTTCTATCGGAATTATCATAATTAAGCTTAAACGGACAATTACAAAGCCGTCGAAAGCATACAAAAATTTACTAACTATCGATGATTATTCACTATAAAGTAACACCGAGCGATAGAACGGTGATTACTTCCGAGCTATGCGGCTCCTCCGCAGACTGAAAAATCGCTCCGCCAGAGAAGATATATTTCGTCTCAAACCGAAGCTTCAGCGCGGCACAAGGAAGAAGGTCAACCCCCGCCGAAACGGCGCGCGCGCGAAAGAATGAGTCGCTATTAGTCGTGGCAACGACGCCGTGTGGGTCGCTAAACTGCTCGAACCGCAGCGAGGATAAAAGCATAGGGGAATGCTCATACCCGAGAATGCTTGCCGCACCCCACCACCAGACATCGCCCTGCCCGCCGCGCGTCTGATAACCTAAATCGATTGCTTGAATAATCTTGAGCCGCGCTGAAGGAGAATAACTGAAGATCAGATCGTGAAAAGTTCGCTCGCCGTTCGATTCCCCCCCGAAAAACATATTCTGCGTAATTGAGAAATCATCTCGAGCCTTCCATGCGATCTGCGTTCCCAAAGCGGGATGGCGGTTTTCTGAAATATTCTGCCAGCCATTTAAAAAATGGAGCTCCGCGGACCAGGTATCGCAGAATTTAGTCGAGAGGCGTGCGCCCGACTGATAGTAGGGAGAAAATTCCGAGATCAGCGAACGGGTATACGTAGTATTATCACGCGAGATCCAAGATTCAGGGCCGATGTGCGAGGCATATATGCCGGCGTCAATCCAAGTTGAATCGGACACTCTAATCCCGGCAACTGATTCTTGAATATGGCGCACCCACGATCGCGGCTCAGACGAATAGTTCGCATTTACCGAATCTCCGGCCTGTCCCGCCACTCGGAAACGAAAACTCTCGCCCGCCTGTTTTAGTTCCGCTAGCGCCAGGTTCACGCTTGGGACATTGCTGTAGATTGCCTGCGTAGCGTAATCACGCTTCCTGCCGGGCTGTGCTTGGAAATCGTAACCGTAATAGCCGTCGAAAAATGCGCCAAACTGGGTTTGCGGCTCATCGGCAGCAGTGCGGAGCGGAATCGGAACAGCAAAAAAAAAAGGCAAAATAGGTGCGCATCTGCATCAAGCAATCCTCTTCTTGTACCAACGCCGCAGCTGCTGATTTACCGGGTGCTCAATGCGGTTCGAAATCACCGTCGATAGAGGGAATACGAACAAAAAGGGCAACGCAAGCGCAATCGAGGGCGAAAAGCCGGCAAGGTACGCCTGCCGGATAATCACAAATCCGATGTTCTGATGAAGCAGATACAGCGGATAGGAAATAAAGCCAAGAAACAAGAGAATCCGCGCGCGTAAGAAGAATACTTCGCGCTGCGTTCCAAACCAGAACAGAATTCCCATCGCAAAGACGAAAAGAAAATCCTCTCCGGCAATAAGATCTGAATCGGGCGGTGCCGCGAAGCTCCACGAGATGAGATCACTGGCCGGAACAAGAAGACAGAGAAACAGTATCGGATAGTACCACGTTTTCGGTTCTCGGGTGAGCTCGTAACAAAGTATTCCGAATAAAAAGAGGTTCAAGTAGCGCATCGAAAGAGCAAGGCGCATTAGTTTTATATAGCCGGGAAGCTCGACGACCGTCCCCGGCAGCAAGAGAAACGCGACATTAAGCGCAACAAGAGCGCATAGTATCGGAATCAAGTACCGCCGCGCTCCGATAGCGAACAGCATCGCCATCAATCCATAAAAGAAAATCTCAACCTCGAGGCTCCAATACACCGAATCGACCAGTTTAAAGCGCAGCGTGTAGGCGATCATAGTCACATTCATCAGCGCATCTTTGAGGCCCACCTCTCTCCCTGGGAGACCAAACAGCGCGACAATTGAAAAGGTGAGCGCCGCACACACCCATTGGGTTGGATAAAGCCGAGTGAACCGGAAGACGACGAAATCGCGTATCGATGAAATTTTGTCGAGCGTCATGAGAATCACGAAGCCGCTGATCATGAAGAAAAGGTGCACGCCGTGACGGCCATCAGGCACCCGAAACAAAAGAGATTCCCCATGCCCGTAAAGCTGATCGTAGCGCATAGTCCAGTGGAAAATCACAACCCAGAGCGCCGCCAGCCCGCGCATCCCATCAAGCTGTGGAAGACGCTGGTTTTTTTCTTTTACCTGAGCGGCATTTTCATGCGCCATTTAATGAACATCTCCCCATAACTTCGTGTGCTGGCAATTGTGACATCGAACTCGATTGCTAATCAATATTAGTGAATTTCTTCTGAGTAATAACAATGGTCATTGCGGCGAGGTTAACAGGTCAAAGTTGTACGCCTTTTTGTCCGCATAACGGCGGTATGGACAGGGTGCGCAAGAGTTCCTTAAGAAAACCAGCTATGGTACTATTCCGCCACAGCTTTTTCAGAAAAAATTTATTTTCCAACTAGGGATCTCAGTGAGTTACCGCAATCAACTCCTCACCGCCTTTATTTTTTGCACTGCAGTTTCCGCGTGCGTACGTTACGTACCGTCGCGCAGCGAGATCATGGAGTCCAAGAGCGCAGACGAAATCGCAAAGTCAGGCGTGCTCGGCGCTGAAGAATTTTACAGGTACGAACGCCTACAGAAAGAGCGCGTAGATGCTCTTTCGTCGTCACGCCGCGATTTGGCGCTAAACCCATCGATGGAGTCGTACCGCCTTGGCGCCGGCGATGTGCTGGAATTCGATGTCTACGGACTTCCTAATTTGCACAGTGTAATCGAAATTTCCCCCGACGGCATGGCTTCTTTTCCGCTCACGGGCGATGTCCAGGCAGGCGACAAGACCCTTTTCGAGCTTAAACGCCACTTGCAGGGCGCGCTGCTGCGTTACGTGAAGAACCCGCAAGTGCAGTTGAACATCAAGGATTTCAAAGCGCACAAAGTTGCGGTGACTGGAGCGGTTTCGCGCCCTGGCCTGTATCCTCTGCACCGCATCGGTGCCACGGTCGCAGATCTGATTGCTGAGGCGGGTGGACGCACCGAGAAAGCGGGCAACCGCGTTCTTATCGTCCCGTTCGCAGGGACGGGCGCGACCAACACACAGAACAATTTCGGCGTCGAAGTTGATTTTGAAGATCTGATCGGCAGCGCAGTAGCCATGCCGGTGATCATTCCACTCGTTGGCGGCGATACCATAATAGTTCCCGAAGCGGGGACATTTGAAGTCGAAGGCGAAGTGAAGACCCCTGGCTCATACAAAATTACGGGCAAGAAATCGGTAATGGGGGCAATTGCCGCCGCAGGAGGATTCGGGTACGCCGCAAAAGTGCGCGAGGTTGAGGTAATTCGTGATATCGGCAGCGGAAAGAAAGCATACGTCGCGCTTAACTTGGAAGATATTGCGCTGAAAGGACATGATGACGTACGCGTGCGCGACGGCGATCTGATTCGCGTTCCGACCGAGTCCGGCCGCCACGTCGAGCGGCAAATTGTCGAATCAATTAATGCCGTATTCCGCGGCGTCGGATTACAGGCGAGGGCAAATTAAAATGAAAGAAACAAATGAAAATAAATTAGTACCCTTTCCGCAGCAGCAGCCTGCCGCACCAACCGTGCAACAACTACGCGTGGTACCCGACTTTCAGATGAAGACCGAAACCGAGCGCGAAATCTCGTTCGTTGATCTCTTTCGAGCTCTTAAGCAGCGTGCATATCTGATTGCCGGCATTACCGCGGGTTTTGCCGCAATCATGGGACTGTATTGTATCACCCGTGACCCGCTGTATACCGCCGGGTCAGTAATCGAAATTCGCGGGTACGCGCCAGTGCTGTCGGGCGCCACTGCTGAAACGCTCTACGGCGCCGACACGCGAAAACTCGAATACCAAAAGACCACGATCGCTAAATTGAAGCAGCCCGGAATCGCGGACCGCGTTTTAAGCCGCAATCCGAATGCGTTTACCATCGCCGGCTATTTCGAGATGCCCCTGCAAAGCGTTCCAGTAATGCCGCAAGAGCCGGCCAATGTGATATCCAGCGATATCCGCCGCCAAGGACTGCAGCAGTCGTCCAAGCTTGTCGCCTTATATTTGAACGTAATCGACATTAACCCTATTTCCGAAACCTCGCTGGTAGAAATTGACGTCACGACCCGCGATCCCCGTATTTCGATGATGATTGCCAACGCGCACGCGGAAGGATTTATCGAAGAACTTCGCCTCGAACGCCAAGAGAGCATGCGAACCAACTTGAAAGCGCTCGAAGCCCAGGTGAGCGATCTCAAAGGAAGACTTTCCCACGCGGAAGAAGAAGTCGCGCGCTACTCTGCGGAGAATCACCTGATCCTCGGGTCCGGCAGCGATGCGAAAGATGTCACGCTCCAAAAGATCGTAGCGCTCTCTGATCTGCTGTCGCAAGCGACTCAAAAACGCGTGCAGTCGGAAAATCTTTACAATCAGTTAAAGGACGCTCCAATTGCGTCCGCATCGAGCCTCGACAATGATTCTATCCAGCAGTGGCGATTTGAACTGAATAAGCTTGAAGGCGATTACAATGCCCTGGGGCAAAAGGTAACCGCCGAATATCCGGAAATGATTGACCTTAAGAGCCGCATCGATTCGTTAAAGCGCTCAATTAACAACGAACGCGCACAGTTAATCAACGCGCTCGGAATCCGGCTGCAAAGCGAACGTGCCGCGGAAGAGCGCCTAAGCAGCCAAATCGCCCTAGAAGAGGGCCAGGTTCATGATAACTTGAAGAAGATGGCGCGCTTTACCGTACTGCGGAAAGAAGCGGATTCGCTACGCGAACTGTACGAAGCCGTTCTCAAGCAACTACAAGAGACCACTGTCAGCGCCGCAAGCGGCGTAAGCAATATTTTCGTCAGCAATTGGGCGAATGAGCCGCAGAGCCCTTCCTATCCGCGCACCGGTCTTTTGATGGTGCTGGCAACTATGGTCGGATTCGGGTTCGCTGTTCTAATTGCATGGACTCTGGAATATTTCGACAACCGCATGAAAAGTTCCGAGGAGGCGGCGCACCTGCTTGATCTTCCGCTGCTTGGTATTCTTCCATCGTTTGAAAAAGAGAAGGCTCAGGCATCGCCGCTCGACAAGCTCAAGCTGCTCCTTCCATCCGGTGAGAGCCAAAAACCGGAGCCGCCGGCAAACGAGCCCGCACCCGCTCCAACAAAGAGCCCCGTCACAATCTCCCGGCCGAATGTAATGGTCTCCGAAGCACTAAAGACTATTCGCGCAGGCTTACTGCTCTCCTCGGTTGATTACCCGATGCGCAGTATTATGATCACCAGCGCCGAGAAAGGCGAAGGCAAAACAACAATCGCGGCAAACTTGGCGATCTCGCTCGCACAGGCGGAATACCGAACGCTGCTGATTGATGCCGACTTGCGCGAAACCTCATTGGTTAAGTTCTTTCCAGACATTGCCCAGCGCCGCGGACTGTCCGATTTGATGGCCGGTCAGGCGACGCCGGAAGAGACCGTTGTCCGCCAAGTTGTACCGCATCTCGATGTGCTCGGCGCCGGAACACGTCCGCCAAACCCAGCCGAGATTGTCGGATCGAAGAAAATGCGCGACACCATTAGCCGCCTGCGCGAACACTATGATTTTATTATCGTTGACTCGCCGCCAGTCTTGCCGGTTGCCGACAGTTTGATGCTTTCAAGCACGGTTGACGCCGTTTTGATAGTAACCCGCGCCGGGAAAACTCTGCGCCGAAATGCCCGCGAAGCGCGCCGCCGGCTGGCCCGAGTACGGGCAAACGTTATCGGATTGGTAGTAAATGGAACTAACTCCCGGCATGAGCCTATGTACGGTAACGACCAAAATATGTCGTACTTTACAGTAGTTGACCACGCTGAGGGTCCAGGTATTGCGACCATGTGATTATGGTTAGGTTAAAGACATTAGAAGTTAAAAGATTGGGTCGCTCCGCTTGTGTATTATTACCAACCAGCTAGAATATTCTAATCGCAAATAATTGAGGGTTATTTTAATGACGCGAGAATCGGCAGCTCGAGAAGAAGAGATCTTTCCTGTACCCGAGGCAGTGGTACTTGAAAAGCCACGCGTAAAGAAAATTAAAAAGCCTGGTGCTAGACCTCGCTCGTCCTCCTCTACCGAGGCACCTTCGATCACTCTATCAATTGCAGCGCCCGCTCAATCCTCAGTCGCCCCTTCTGAAGCTATTGAATTATACCAGATTGGAAAACGAGTTTTTGATTTTACAGGCGCAGCAATTCTTTTGATCCTTACGGCTCCGTTGATGGGTATTGTAGCGCTGCTCGTAAAACATTCATCCCCTGGACCGGTAATCCTGCGCCAGACTCGTCTAACTGCGGGAGGAAAAACTTTTTCCATGTATAAATTCCGTTCGATGAGAACCGACGCCGAATCGAAATGCGGTCCGGTAATGGCGCAAGCGAACGATGCGCGCGTTACCCCCTATCGGCCGCTTCATTCGCTTAACGCGTCTGGATGAGCTTCCTCAATTCGTAAATGTCCTTCGCGGAGAAATGAGCCTAATTGGTCCTCGCCCTGAACGCCCCGAGATCGCCGACCAGCTTCGCATATCACTGCCGCAATTCGATCGTCGCCTTGAGGTCAAAGCTGGTTTGACGGGCCTCGCCCAGGTTGAAATGGGTTACTCGAGTTGTGCCGATAGTTACCGCCGCAAGCTCGCACTTGACCGGCTGTATGTGCAGCGGCAGAGCCTCCCGCTGGATTTATGGATTGCAGTCCGCACGGTATGGGTAATGCTTACCGGTCGCGGCGCACGATAATTGCCGCTCTGCAGCTCCGATCTGTATATTTCATCCTCCCGGGAGTTAGCTCAATTATAAGATTGAACGCTATTAATTTGTTTTCTCGCAGTTATGAGTGATTTTTCCCGCCAGACCGACTCAAATAAGAGAGTCGCCTTTGTCTATAACAGCGCCTGGTACCTAGTTCATTTTCGAGCCCCTCTCGTACGGGCCCTTCAGGAGCGAGGTTATGAAACTCACGCGATTACACCGGCTGACGGAAGTGAGGCCGACTACCCTAAACTTGGCATGCCCTATCACCGCTTAGATCTAAAACAGCACGGGTTAAGCCCAGCTGCCGAACTGCGCGCATTTCTCTCGCTTTATCGCATATTACGCAACCTCAACCCCGACTTGGTAGTATCCTACACCATCAAGTGCAACATTTACTGCGGCATCATACGTAAACTGATGCGATACCGACACATCGTCAATATTGTGGGACTGGGGCGCGCGTTTGAGCAGTCGGGACTACTTGCGAGAGTTGCGCGCTTCCTCTATCGCTTCTCGATTCGCACGGCAGACGCGGTTTTTTTTCAGAATCGCGAAGATCGCGATTCCTTTGTCGAACAGGGAATATTGCTTGAAGAAAATACGATCATTACCCCTGGTTCGGGAGTGGATCTCGAAAAATTCGCCGTCACCCACTCCCCCCCTGGCAACAAAGAAACTTTCGTGTTCTTCATGTACGGGCGGTTGATACCCGCAAAAGGCTTTGACGCCCTGCTACATGCGCTGCAATCGGTGAACGGTTCTGCGGGGAAAAAAATCGAATGCTGGATCGCCGGCGCTCTCGACGGCACTCAAGCAGCGTCGCTTGCGCTGCGAACCCGCCTTGAAAGCGCCGCTAAATCGGGATTAATCTCCTACCTTGGACACCGTAATGATATCCGACAGCTCCTTGATCGATGCGACGTCGTAGTGCTTCCCTCGACCTACAATGAGGGAGTGCCGCGATCGCTGCTTGAAGCGCTTGCCTGCGGCAAGCCAATTATTACCACCAACTGGAAAGGATGCCGCGAAACACTTGATGGAACCCGCAATGGCCGCATGGTCGAACCGCACAGCCATGACTCACTCGCTGCCGCCCTAAAAGAACTCATTGAGTTATCGTCCGATCAACTTCAAGAGATGGGGCGCGCGAGCCGGGAGCTCGCCGAGAGGAAATTCGATCAGAGAATTGTGCTTAAGCAGTATCTCGACGTGATCGAGAGACTCCAATAAGCCCCCTTTGTTCATTAAGGCGGCTGCCCGCCGCAGTCGGCATACAGATTTCGGCAGCCACCTCTTCTACACGTCCAAAGACTATTCTTGTCCCGGCGTTTTATACCCAATTAACAGTTCGAGCTCGAACTGCATACAGATCTGCTTGAACTTCTCGAGTTCCGGCAATAGCGATAATGCGTCGGAACGTCCAAGCGATTCCGGGTCTAATCCCATAAAACAGTACTGGAAATCTTCCAGCGCACCCGCAAAAGTAATCGCCGCTACCCGCTCATTAATCGGC
Source organism: uncultured Bdellovibrionales bacterium (assembly GCA_964435675.1). Taxonomy (GTDB): domain Bacteria; phylum Bdellovibrionota_C; class UBA2361; order UBA2361; family CAYTAW01; genus CAYTAW01. The sequence goes on along the minus strand of CAYTAW010000026.1, from coordinate 6,773 downwards.
AGCGAGCTATCCTCACCGGTTGCTTTGCAGACCTCAATCGTAGTCGCAACTGCATCGACGAGCTCTCTAATAGGCATGCCGTCGAATCCCTCAGCGAGGAATCCAACTGCATTTTTTTTCATAAGAGCCGCTTTACCCTGACGTATCACTCCCGAAAGCACGTCGCTCAGCCCGTGTATTATGTTAATCGCGCCCGGCGGCCTGAATATCGAAAATTCTTCGCGCACTTCAGGCTCAGCTTGCGGCATCCTGAGTGCAACAAAAATATCATTTTCTAGCTCCGGTGCGACCGTCACCCCTCGAGCAGTGCTTGTTTTTTCCGCAGGCGCTAACAATTCAGACGCCGCAGAACCATTATGTTCCAACATGACAACCTCTTCCCTTTAAAAGGTTAAAAATTACTCTGGATAACCGGAACTCGTCCTAAGATCAGCGAACTGAAGGACGAGCGAAAAAACCTGGAAGTGAACATCGAAAAAAGCGGCTACTTATCTGATGTAGATAGAGCGAGAGTGGATCTTCGAATTTTGGTTTAATTCTTTGCTGTCCTCGCAAAGTTACTTCTCTGAGTTATTAAAAGAGGTTATAGATAGAATAGCTATTCAAGCGATTAAATGAGGGCTTCAATGATTCTCGGCTCTGAACTTTCACAAGATAGTGCAGCGTATGAAGAAAATGCGCGCGCATTCGAGGCGTCGCGCCGCGCCGTAACCGAAGCGCTCGAACTTGCGCGTCCGAAAGATACCGATCCTTCGGTAGTGAAGCACCGTTCGCGCAATAAGCTTATTGCTTCGGAGCGAGTAACTGAGCTTCTCGATCCCGCCACTCCGTTTCTCGAGCTGAGCCCGCTCGCGGGACACCGCATCTACGACGGTGTAAGAGCCGGTGCCGGGATGATTACCGGCATAGGGATCGTCTCCGGACGGCCGTGCATGATTGTTGCCAATGACGCGACGGTCAAGGGTGGTACATACTTTCCACTCACCGTAAAGAAACACCTTCGCGCGCAAGAAATTGCCGCAGAAAATCGCCTACCCTGTATCTACTTGGTAGATTCCGGCGGCGCATTTCTTCCAATGCAAGATCAAGTGTTTCCTGACCGCGATCATTTCGGACGAATTTTTTACAACCAGGCGCAGATGAGTGCGGCGGGAATTCCGCAGATATCGGTAGTGCTCGGATCGTGCACCGCCGGAGGCGCCTACGTTCCGGCAATGAGCGACGAAACGGTCATAGTCCGCGATCAGGGGACGATTTTTCTCGGTGGCCCGCCGCTCGTCAAGGCGGCTACCGGGGTCGAAATATCCGCGGAAGAATTGGGCGGCGCTGAAGTACACTGTAAAATCAGCGGTGTCAGCGATCACTTGGCCGAGGACGATCGACATGCGCTAAATATAACCCGCCGCATTATTGCCAATGCGGGCCGCTCTACTCCGCCGCTTGATATCGCCGCAGCCGCGCCACGCTACTCAGCCACCGAAATCCCCTATTTAATCCCCGCGAATCCCAAGCATGCGTTCCCCATGCGCGAAATTCTCGCGCGGCTTATCGATGGCAGCGAACTCGACGAATTCAAAGCGGAATACGGCACCACCGTTATCTGCGGATTCGCCCGCCTCCATGGTGAGCCAGTTGGAATCGTCGCAAATGACGGAATTTTATTTTCTGAGAGCGCACTTAAAGCGAGCCATTTTATCCAAATTTGCGATCGCCGCGGCGTCCCGCTGCTTTTCGTTCAGAATATTACCGGGTTCATGGTCGGCAAGGAGTACGAGCATGGAGGTATCGCCAAAGACGGTGCGAAGCTGGTAAATGCGGTATCTTGCGCGCGCGTGCCCAAGCTCACATTGATTGCCGGAGGTTCCTTCGGCGCGGGCAATTACGGCATGTGCGGTCGCGCCTACCAGCCGCGCTTTCTTTTTGCGTGGCCGACGTCGCGAATCGGCGTAATGGGCGCCGCCCAAGCAGCACGCGTATTGACCGACGTTCGGCGTGAGGCCGCTCGGGCAAAAAAAGAAAAAACATTAGCGAAAGACCTCAAAGAGTATCACGATAAAATCGAAGCTCAATACCTTTCGCAATCGGATGCTCTGTATGCCACGGCGCGAATGTGGGATGACGGCATCATCATGCCTGAGCAAACGCGCGATGCGCTTGGAATTACACTTAAGATTGCATCGGCTGGACAAATTGATCAGGGCCGTCGCAGAGATTACGGAATTTTTAGGATGTGACGTGTCAGCCAAACGGCGCAAATTCTCGCGCATTTTTATCCCCAATCGCGGCGAGATTGCCTGCCGTATTATCGGCGCGTGCAATTCACTGGGCATTACGCCAATTCTCGGCTACTCCTTAGCCGACGCGGCGTCACGGGCGCGCACACTCGCCCCCGAATCGTTATGCTTGGGCGGCGCCGATGCGCGCGAATCGTATCTCAACATTAAATCGGTGCTCGCGCGAGCCGCCGAATGCCAGGCCGATGCCATACATCCCGGCTATGGTTTTTTAGCGGAAAATTCGGCTTTTTCTCGCGCAGTCGAAAAGGCCGGCATCACGTTCATCGGCCCGAGCTCGACAGCGATGAAAAAATTAGGCGATAAGATCGAGTCAAAAAAAATCGCCAAACGCTGCGGCGTACCAATTCTAGAAGGCATCACCGTTCCCGAATTTGGGACACGCCTTCCGAAAGCATTAGCTTCGTTCCTCGCAAAAGCCTCATTCCCGCTATTGATCAAAGCAAGTGCCGGGGGTGGTGGACGCGGCATGCGCGTAGTGACGCACGCGAGCGAAGCGGCAGAACAGTGCGCCGCCGCCGCGCGCGAAGCAAAGAGCATTTTCGGCGATGGCTCGATCTTCATAGAACCCTATATTACCGGTGCTCGCCACGTCGAAGTGCAGATTATCAGCGATCGCCGCGGCTCAGTTCGCGCGCTGGGAACGCGCGACTGTTCGCTGCAGCGGCGCCATCAGAAAGTAATCGAGGAAGCACCGGCGATCTTTCCGGCGCTCGAGAATATGCTTTGCCGCGACGCTGAAAAACTCTGCGCGGCTGCGCAGTATGAAAGCTTGGCAACGGTTGAATTTTTGGTGGCTGACGCTAGGTATTATTTCCTCGAGGTAAATACCAGACTTCAAGTTGAACATCCGGTCACTGAAGAGTCGCTCGGCATCGATCTCGTTGCGGCTCAGATTCAAGCGGCAGAGGGCGCAGCCTTGAGCGACATTCTTTCCCAAACCAGTAGGCTGCCGCAGCACTCGATTGAGGCACGAATTTGCGCCGAATACCCCGAGCGCGACTTTCGCGCCGCCGCAGGCCAGTTACAGACACTCCAATTTTCCGACTCGAAATCCACCGCGCATACCCTGCGCATTGAGACCGGTTATTGCGCGGGAGACCGCGTCGGACATCACTATGATTCGCTACTCGCAAAGGTGATCGCGACAGCCCCAACCCGAGCCGATGCTATTACCGCGCTGACAGAAGCGCTTTTATCAACCGAAGCGACCCCGCTCAGAACTAATGTCGGCTATCTGCTCGCGCTTTTAAAGGATCCGTCTTTTATCGCCAATTCCCATACGCTCTCAACGGCAAATCAAGTGCTCACGACCTACACCCAGGAATTTAACAGATACAAACACGCCGCGCTCGCCGCCGCCGCCCTGCACAGAGCCGCTCCTCATGAGACGCAGCGCAAAGCATGGCAGCGCTTGGGCGCTTGGGCGATTAGAGCGGCCATTCCGGTGCGGATTGAGCTTCGAGCATACGAAGAGTACTATCATATAGAAATAACGGCGGATCTTACCGCTTTAAAATTAAGCGGTGGCACTGCGGAAAATACGCATGAAATGAGACTGAACACCTGGCGCATCGATGAAAACGGTGCATTTTCATTCGCTCTTGATGGAATCGAATTTAGAGGACGGGTAATTTCGGCTGGCGCGTTTGGCAGCACGATTCTAATTGGCGGAGAACGTTTTTCGATTGCGTACGCAGCAGCACCGGCGAAACGGCGGCAATCGAGCGCCGGCGGGCGAATGAGCGGTGAGGTCTACGCGCACCTTCCGGGTAAGATAGTGGCGATTAAAACAGCAAACGGAAAAACCGCGACGCAAGGCGAAACGCTGCTTGTGCTCGAATCAATGAAAATGGAACATGCGATTGTCGCTCCGGTGACCGGAACAGTTTCCCAACTGGCAGGGCGCTCGGGGGCTATGGTCCAGGGAGGCGAACTGCTACTTCGCATCGATCCCGACGGGGCAAAGAAAAGGAAAAGATGAGCTTAACTTCCCTTCAAGCGCGAATTACGGAATTTGGCAAAGATATCTTTGCCGGAATTGGCGAGGCGCAGCCGTCAGCATTCAATAAGAACTTTTGGAGCGGACGGATCATGGAGTGGTCAATGCTCCATCCGGAGTTTAAGTTCAATATGTTCCGCCTGGTCGACGTTCTCCCTTCGCTCAAAAGCAAGAGGGCAATAAGCGAACACATTGCGGAGTACTTATCGGATGCAGGCCGAGACATTCATCCCCTTATCGGCTGGGCGACTGGTGTCAAACCGGGAACTCTGCGTGCGTTCGCAACAGCGATCGCGACAGTTAAAGGGGTCGAGCAGATGGCCTCGCAGTTTATAGTTGGCGAGTCGCCAGCAAAATCACTTAAGGCGCTTAGGAAGATCCGCGCGCGGCGCCTCTGTTTTACGGTTGACCTTCTTGGCGAATTTTCCGTTAGTGAACGGGAGGCGGTCGTCTACGTCGATCGCTATATTGACGCGCTGCGCACATTTCAAACGGCAGTACCGCGCTGGGCCGAAGCTCGGCCAATAATCGCCGGTCACGCTGGAGAAGCGAGTCCCGTCTGCGTATCGGTAAAGTTGTCGGCGCTTTACTCTCAGTGCTCCCCCCTTAACATGGAGCGAAGCGTTAGCGTGCTCTCCGAAAGACTCAATAGCATAGCTACCGAGGCGGCCCGTACCGGTGCCTTGATTTATGTCGACGCTGAGGATTCGGGCAACAATGCTGTTATTTATCAAGTGTTCGAAAACGTTTTTGGCAGCGGCGCACTCAAATCATACCCGTATCCAGGTATCGTCATTCAAGCCTACGCAAAGGAATCGGAAGCGGTCGTCCGGCGCATGCTGGCCTTCGCCAAGTCTCGCGGGACCCCGATAGCGGTGCGCTTGGTTAAGGGAGCGTACTGGGACTACGAGACGATTACCAGCCGACTCAACGGATGGCACTCCCCTCTCTTCTCGAAGAAGGAATCGAGCGATGCACAGTTCGAGCACTTATCGCGAATTTTAATAGACAACCATCGCGACTGCTTGCCAGCGTTCGGCTCTCACAATGTGCGCTCGCTTTCGCACGCCTGCTGTTACGCCGAATCGCGCGGCCTAACACCTAAGGATTTCGAATTGCAGATGCTTTTCGGCATGGCCGATCCGATCGCCGATACGTTCTCGAGTAAGGGCTACCTTGTGCGACTTTATGCCCCTCTCGGCGAACTACTCCCCGGTATGGGGTATTTCGTGCGCCGGCTGCTCGAAAACACCTCAAATGAATCGTTTCTGCGCCACACTTTTTTTGATCAAGAAAATGTACTTACGCTCCTTAGAGAGCCGCAGATGAGTGAATAGTTACCGTGGAGAAGAGACCTATGTTCAAGAATGAACCGCTTACCGATTTTTCGATCCTCGAAAACCAGCGTATTTTTAAAGAGTCGCTGGACGCGCTCGACGCGCGCATCGTCACTATGTCACTGGTTGCCGGACCAATCATCGATGGTAAAGAATTATGGAGCGACGATAAGTATGAACGATACGATCCGAGCCATCCGGACGATCTTACCGGCACGACTTCGTTTGCGACGGCCGAACACACGGAGCGCGCGCTCCGTAGCTTGAGCAGAGGATTTCCGGCTTGGCGGGCAACAAGCATCGAACACCGCGCCGAAATCGCGCGCGCAATCGCCAACCGCATGCGCAAAGATAAGCTATATCTTTCGGCGCTGATTGTCCGTGAAGCGGGAAAGCCGTGGAAGGAAGCAGACGCTGACGTGGCCGAAGCCATCGACTTCTGCGATTACTACGCCGCCGAAATAGAGCGGATTGGATCTCCATTCAAAACCGAAGAGCTTGTCGGTGAAGATAACTTTTATCTTTACGAACCGCGCGGAATCGCAGCGGTAATCGCGCCTTGGAACTTTCCCCTTGCGATCGCCTGCGGCATGGCGATGGGCGCGCTTGTTTGTGGCAACGTCGTCGCGCTCAAGCCCTCTGAGCAAACATCGGTAATCGCCGCCGAATTCGCGCGCATCGTACTCGAATGCGGCGTACCCGAAAACGCGTTCGCATTCCTTCCGGGTTGGGGCGAGCAGGTTGGCCGGGCGCTGGTTTCCTCGCCCGACGTGCATATCATCGCCTTCACTGGCTCGAAATCCGTCGGCCTTGAGATTCTTAAATCGGCTGCAAACGTAGCTCCAGGGCAAACACACATCAAAAAAGTAATTGCCGAACTTGGCGGTAAAAATGCGATCATCATAGACGAAGACGCGGACTTGGACGAAGCCGTCAAAGGATGCGCCTATTCTGCGTTTGGATTTTCAGGCCAAAAATGCTCGGCATGTTCTCGGATTATCGTCATTGGCGACGCCTACGAAACGTTCATGGAGCGATTTTGCGACGCGACATCTTCACTTATTATCGGTCCGGCCCAGGATCCCGCCACATTTATCGGCCCCGTCATCGATCGGGAAAGCGCTGATCGCATAATAGGCC
>CAYTAW010000025.1:5322-15385 GCA_964435675.1 uncultured Bdellovibrionales bacterium | reverse complement strand
CTCCTGGTGAACAGAGATTAAGCGCGCCGTCGAGAGGATGCTCGATTGCGTAGATCAGAGCTGACGCTGCGTCCGCGAGCGAAATCCAGCTCATATATTGAGCGCCGCCGCCTACTGTTCCGCCCAATCCGAGCCGGAATGGAAGAACCATCTTTTGAAGCGCGCCTCCATTTGCTGCCATGACAACACCGAAACGGAGCGTTGTTACGATAGCGCCGAAGCGGCGAGCGCCATGGGCGGCTTCTTCCCAATCGGCGCATACCTCGGCGAGAAATCCGCTGCCACGCCCCGACGTTTCGTCCAACGGTTTGCTGCCCTGTTCACCATAATATCCGACCCCTGAGGCTGAGAGAAAATGTGTGGGGGGCTGTTCAATCTGCGAGAGCGCAGTTACCAGTCGCTTGGTTCCATCGACGCGGCTTTCAATAATTAATTTTTTCCGACGCGCTGACCAGCGGCGCGCGCCGATATTTTCGCCGGCTAAATTAACGGCAATATCAATGCGCGGCGGAAGTCCTGTCAGCGGGGACGCGCCATCCCATTTGATGTAGCGCACGGCACCATTTTCGGTACGAGTGCTGCGTGTCGTGCAGTAGATGCGCGCGGCCGTGGGGCGCAAGGCTTCTATGAGCGCACTGCCAAGCAGTCCGCTTCCGCCGCTGATTAAAATTGTAGGATTGGCGATCATCGCGCGCAGCGATTACGTAAAGAGCTTGCGCGCGAGCTCGCTTGCGGTCTTGCCGTCGTACTGGCCTGCGTACTTCTCCTGCAGCGCCTTCATAACGATGCCCATGTTTTTCGCTTGTAGCTCTTCTTTAAAGCCGGCGAGGAGCGCAGATAATTGATCGACGCTTAACTGTTGAGGGAGCAGCGCTTCGATAACTTCGGTTTCGATCTTATTTTGCTCGAGCAGTTCACTGCGACCGCTTTTCTCGGCAAATTCCAGTTCCTCTTTGCGCTTCTTCAACTCGCGCTGCAAGATGGCGATTACTGAATCTTTATCAAGCGCATCAACCTTCTTCGCCATCTCTTCGTATTGAATCGCTGAGATAATCGAGCGCACGGTATCGGCGCGTACGCGATCTTTCTCCTTGAGGTATGTCTTGAGTTTGAGCTGTAGTTCTTCTCGCATCTGACTTAATGGGTTGTTTGCTGCTCGAGAAACGCTTTGAGCTTCCTCGTAGTTTCAGCGCTTATTAAATGTTCCGTCTTGCAGGCGTCGATTTCGGCTTGCTCAGGCGAAACTTTGAGAATATCGGTTAAGAATTGTAGGAATAGTTTCTTGCGCGTAATCACCGCTTTGGCGATTGCTTCCCCTTCCTCGGAGAGCGTTAGAAAACGGTTTTCATCTTCGATTACCAATCCCTTTCCTTTGAGCGCTTTAAGATTGGTTGATGCGCTGCCGGTAGTGATGTTCAAATTTTTCGCCACATCTGTGACGCGCGCATATCCTCGCGATTCCCGCAGCTCTTGGATTGCCAGAATATGGTGGGCAGCGCTGTGGGTGATTCCGTTCTCTTCGAATTGCTTCCAAACATCCATATTGTTCCCGCGTGAAAATGTTTTATTGAAAGTTGAGCGGTTTAATCATATATAGCTTTGTTTGGCTTGTAAAGTAATTGTTAGGCGAGCTAAGGATAGCTGCTCTTTATATACTATATAAATAGTCATTTTTTTACCGGCCAAGTGATTCACCTTTTTATCCCCTAATGATAGAGTCACTCTGTACTCTATCAATTATCTAACCCAATGAATTTAAAGGTTAATTTAAGGCGACTCGCGCCTCTAGTGCTGCTGACTCTCCTTTCGGTAGCTAATGCGGCAGCGCTTGAGCACCCAGAGGTCGCCCTCTCAGATACCACCATCGTTTCTCGCCTTGGAGAAACGGTAGATCCCAAAGTTGAGCTAATCGACTCCTCCGGGAAGAAGTTTAGCTTTGCCGAATTGAGCGGCAGCAAGGTGCCTCTGGTAATAATTCCAGCCTACTACGATTGTCCCCGTCTCTGCGGCTTAGTTATGTCTGGGGCGGTTAAGGTCTTCAACGACCTAAAGCTCCAGATGGGAAAGGAATACAAGGTTTTATCAGTAAGCATCGATCCTGAGGAGTCGCCGGAACTGGCCGCTAAGCGTGGTAAGGAGTATCGCGGGCGCCTCGAACAGCCCGGCGTGACGGATGATTCTTGGCGGTTTCTTGTCGGCGAAGAAAATCAGGTGCGATCGTTGATGCAAACTGTCGGGTTCGGGTACAAGAAGGATGGGGATGAGTTTGCGCACTCTGCGGCGCTTTTCATCTTGACGCCGGAGGGGAAAGTTTCACAGTATTTCACAGGGATAGAGTTCTCTGCGTGGGACATGCGCTTAGCGTTGATCGATGCCTCTCAGGGGGGTATTGGATCGGCTATAGATCATGTCTTGCTGTACTGTTTTAGATTCGACCCGACCAAGGGAAAGTATACTTTAGCAGTTCTCAATATTATTAAGTTGGGCGGTGTAATGACGCTCGCTGGGTTGGGTGTCGTGTTTTTTTACGCGACTCGAAAGAGTGTAACTTAGAGTCAGTGTAGCTTAGAGTTAAGGAAGGGCAATGTTTCAGTATTTTCCAGAGCAAGCATCGGATTTCGCCGAAAATATCGATTGGTTGAATAAGATCGTGACCGACATTTCGGTTTTTTTCACGGTGGCCATTGTCGGCTCGATGATTTATTTCGCGATAAAATATCGCGCGCGCAATGGGGTCGATCACGAAACGCCGCATATTGAAGGCAGCCACCTTCTTGAAGTTATCTGGACCGTTGTTCCAACATTGATTTGTATCGTCATTGCCTGGCTCGGCTACATCTATTACGACGAAATGCGCACGCCCCCGGAAAATGCGATGACGGTCAGCATCCGCGGTCAGAAGTGGTTTTGGGAGTTCGAATACGAAAACGGCAAGCATTCAAAAGATCTTGTCGTGCCGGTAAATGAGCCGGTCAAGTTGCTGATGACCTCGACTGACGTGTTGCACAGCTTTTTCATTCCAGCGATGCGCATCAAGACCGACGTGATCCCATCGCAATACACGTATCAGTGGTTCCGCCCGATTAAGACCGGCGATTATCAGATTTTCTGCACGGAATATTGCGGTGATTTACACTCTTCGATGCTTGCGCGTTTGAAGGTGTTGCCGCGCGAGGAGTACGATCGCTGGTTGAATGACAAGAGCGAAGAAGAAGCCTTGGCGCGTATGGATCGCAAGGACGTCGGCTCGCAAATTTACACCGCCAAGGGATGTAACGCCTGCCACAGCCTCGACGGCTCACCGCGTGTCGGCCCTTCGTTCCTAAAGATTTTTGGACGTAAGGAAGCGCTTCAGGATGGCTCAGAGATCACGGTTGACGAGCAATATATCCGCACATCTCTGCTCGAGCCGAATAAGCAGATCGTTAAAGGCTTTGCGCCTTCGATGCCGAGCTTTCAAGGTCAGCTGAGCGATGACGATATCCTGTCGGTAATTGCTTTCTTAAAGTCGCTCGATGGATCGCAGCCGGTTGCCGTGCAGGCTCCTGCCGCGCCGACCGAAGATCTTTCGAAGCTTGCCCCGGCCGAGCTCGGCAAGCGTCTCTACACGCTTAAGGCGTGTGTTGGATGTCACTCGCTCGATGGCAGCCGCATAACCGGTCCGACCTTTAAGGGCGTGTACGGACGCGAAGAAAAACTTACTGACGGAAGCACGGTAAAGGTTGATGACGCCTACATTAAGCGTTCCATATTGAAACCGGCCGAACAAGTCGTAGATACCTTCCCTCCGGCAATGCCGCCGTATGAAGGGCAGCTATCCGATGCCGAGATCACGGCGCTGATAGAGTACATTAAGACGATTAAATAAATTTTGACGTAACGGAGAATAAAGTCATGAGCGGTCACGCACAGACGATTAACGGCGAACCAGTAAACTATCTCAATTGGCAAACGGGAATAAAATCGTGGCTTACCTCGATCGACCACAAGCGCATTGGTCTGATGTACCTTTACTCGATCCTGACTTTCTTTGTGCTCGGCGGTATCGCCGCGCTGATTGTGCGCACTGAGCTTGCCAAGGCGGGCGGTCAGTACCTGACACCGCATCAGTACAACGTAGCGTTTTCGCTGCACGGCATCTTGATGATCTTCCTCTTTATCGTTCCCGGCATTCCAGCGACCATGGGAAATTTCCTGCTGCCGCTGATGATTGGCGCGAAAGATGTAGCGTTTCCCCGTCTCAATCTTTTCAGCTTATATGTTTACTGGTTCGGTGCATTTTGCGGATTATTCGCGCTCCTGAGCCCGGTCGATACCGGCTGGACCTTCTATGCGCCGTATAGCTTGCAGACCGGGTCTGCCGTCGTCATGATGACCTTCGCCGCGTTTGTGCTCGGATTCTCTTCGATTCTTACCGGCCTTAATTTCGTAGTAACCGTGCACAAGCTGCGCGCCCCCGGTATGACATGGTTCCGTTTGCCGGTTTTCGTTTGGGCAACCTACGCGACCGCTATCATCCAAACGTTGGCTACTCCGGTAGTTGGTATTACCCTTCTCTTGCTCCTGGTCGAGCGCACGATGGGTGTAGGTATCTTTGATCCTGCAGTTGGTGGCGACCCGGTGCTTTTCCAGCACATGTTCTGGTTCTATTCGCACCCGGTCGTATACATCATGGTTCTTCCAGCCTTCGGCGTGGTCGGTGAAATTATTCCGGTATTCTCGAAAAAGCCGATCTTCGGTTACAAAGCGATTGTGTTTTCGACCGTAGCAATTGCCGGCGTCAGCTTCATCGTTTGGGCGCACCACATGTTCGTTGCCGGTATTTCGAATACGACTGCGAAAGTCTTCTCGATTATCACCTTCTTTGTGGCGATTCCGACGGCGGTCAAAGTATTTAACTGGGTGAGCACCATGTATCGTGGTTCGATCCGCTTCGATACACCGATGCTATACGCGATGGCGTTTGTCTTCCTCTTCATGGTGGCGGGAACTACCGGGGTCTACTTGGCAATTCTCGCGCTTGACGTCTACTACCACGACACCTATTTCGTCGTCGCGCATTTCCACTACACGATTCAGGGTGGCGCGGTGATCGGATTGATTGCGGCGCTTCACTTCTGGTTCCCGAAAATGTCGGGAAAAATGTACAATGAATACGTAGCCAAGATTGCATGGTTTATGATCATCATCGGCTTCAATGCAACGTTCCTTCCTCAGTTCGTACTCGGAATGGAAGGTATGCCGCGCCGCTATTATGATTATCCGGCAGAGTTCGAGAAGTTGCACACTGCTTCGACGATCGCGGCTTTCGTCAACGGACTCGGTTATTTCCTCGCGCTCGCAAACTTAGGATGGGCGGCGAAATTCGGCAAAGTTAAGGCGCCAGAAAATCCATTTGGCTCACTTTCAATTGAATGGAAGACGCAGTCGCCGCCGATTCATGAAAATTTCGACACGACCCCGGTTATCACTGGCGGCACGTACGGTTATGGTAAAGATGTTCCTCACGGAGTAGCGTAATATGAGTGATCACGCAGCAGCCCATCACGTTGGACCGGGTGACCCGCCCTATGTTCATCACATGGATTCGACGACCGCCTATCAAGCGGCGAAATTCGGTATGTGGCTTTTTCTTGGTACGGAAATTCTACTTTTCGCGGTACTTTTCTCTTCGTTCTTCCTGTACCGCTGGCTTTTCCTCCATGATTATCATGCGGGCAGCCACCATCTGAATTGGAAGCTCGGCGCGCTTAATACAATGGTGCTCCTTATTAGCAGCTTTACGGCGGCGCGCGCGGTCGATGCTGCTCAGGGTGGAGATAATAAGAAGGTCGTCAAGCTTTTTGGCTTTACGATTCTTTGCGGCGCAATATTCCTTGTTGTTAAGTTTATCGAGTACAAATCGAAATATGACACTGGCTTGTGGCCCGGCGGAGCAAACTATCACGAATACCGTAACGTCCTCGGCTTCTATTTCTGCATGACCGGTTTGCACGGATTGCACGTCATTATCGGCATGGGATTGCTTGTCTGGGGGCTCCTAAAGGCGCGTAAGGATCGTTTTTCGGCACGCTACTATACGCCGGTTGAAATGGGCGCGCTCTATTGGCACTTAGTCGACCTGATCTGGATCTATCTCTTTCCTTTACTTTATCTTGTTGGCTAATTTCTCTATTGGTTAGATTTCGGAGTTACTATGTCGCACGCAGATTCCCACGAACTTGGACACCGCATCGGTTTTAACGTTCACTTTACCGTTCTTATTGTATTGATGATATTAACGGCGGTGACCGTTTATGCGGCGGGCATAGACTTCGGGCATCCGAATTACAATATCGTCGTCGCCATGATAATTGCTTCGATCAAGGTAACGTTGGTCGGCATGTACTTCATGCATTTGCGCTACGAAAACCCGCTTATTTTGCTCTTCGTAGCCATTCCGGTGATCTTGCTTTTCATTATGATCGGCGGACTTTTCCTCGATAATCCAACCAGAACTGTTCCTGGAAAGAGCAGCTATCTGGTTGAGCAGCCTGCTGAACATAAAGCAGAGCATGGAGAAGAGAAAGTAGCGCATTGATCTGTTGCCCTGGTAGCGCGCATCCAAGAGTCCCTGCTCGGCGTGCAGCTGTCGGTTCACGAAAAAAATTGAATGGCCGGATGCCCCGGCAGCGGGGGCCCGCCTCGGTATCAGGGATTGCTCGGCGCGGTCTTTAGCAACTGCAATTTCTCAAGCTGCCTCTTCGCCTGCACCTCATCGGGATATTGACTGAGAATGCGGCGATACCAATATTCGAGTTGTTCGACATCTCCGTGAGCGAGCGCTATGTCGGCAAGCATGCGCATTGAGTAGAGATGGTCAGGTACGAGCTCGAGTGTTTTTAAGAGATAACCGGCTGCGGCGCGGTGATTCCGGTCCTGGCTATAGAGGTACATACCGTAATTGTAGAGCGCCTTAGGGTTCTCCGGATCTCGTTCGAGCATTGACTCAAACACCGAGCGTGTACTTTGCCAGACCCAGAGTTGACCGAATGTGGCGAGTGAATAGGTAACAAATACCAAGAGCGCGCATAAGCGCACTGCTGGACGCTTCAGATCGGAAATGTGTCCAACGATAAATCCGATTAATCCAATGCTTGGAACGAGTGCAAGTCTATCGGCTCTAATGGTGCCTATTGGCAAAAGAACGTTTGCGGTCAGTGCGAAGGAAATCAAGAACCAAAGACCGAGGTAGAGCAACTTTCGGTTTGCCGCGCCAAAGAGTGCAGCTAGGTAGGCAAAAAGGATAAGAAATGAGAGCGCGCCTTGGACAGAGTAGGTTTTAGCCATCAACGACTGAAAGGTCAGCGAATAATCGGGAGATAAATTGATCGGGCAGATGAGATATATCAAATAGTCACCGATTATTTTGAGCGCTGGAATCAGGCGAACGCTTAGCGGCGCGCCAAGCAGAGGATTTTCCGGATTTGTAGCGCTGCTTTCAGGTTGCACGAGAAACTGGTCGCCGAGGGCTGCATAGCGTAGTATTAACGAAGCGAGCACTGCGACTAAGTAATAGGGCAGAGCGGCATTCGCGGTCCGTGTTGTCCAGCCGCTATTCCGCATCGCCGCGAGCGCAAAAAATATAAGTACGGCGAAAACCAAGCCCGACTCCTTGGAACTTAGCGCGAGAAAGAGAAGTAGCGCGGAGATGAGCCCGGCCAAATATGACTGCTCCTTATCGGCGCGTAGCGCAAGCAAGATTGAACCCATTCCGAATATTGCGCTCAGCAATTCGGCGCGCCCGACGACATTAGCCACCGCCTCCACATGCATCGGATGAATTACAAAAAGAAGCGCGGCTGCGCCCGCATGCTGCGCTGAGGGGAGAAAAACAAGAAAGAGCCGGTAGGACAAAAAGCAGAGCACGCCGTACAGCGCGATATTGACGCCGTGAAACCAGGCTGGTGAAAGTCCCGCAAGCTGGTAGTCGAACCAGTACGAGAGAATCGAGAGTGGGCGATACAGGTTCCCTGGGGGCATCGGTGACAGAGCGATAGCGCTGAGGTGGTTAAGGTCGAAGTGGGGGAAGGCTACCAAGGGGTTATGTTGGATGACCAGGAGATCGTCGTAGGCGAAATCGAATCCGAGTGCTGGAAAGTAAAGTGCCGCCACTGCGGCGAGCAACAGCGCTGGGAGGAGATATTTCATGACGCAAGTCTAACAGGTATGGCGCAGCTGGTGGAGTGGCCGAAATCAGCCTTCATTTTACAAGAGGCTGAAATGACAAATGATTCCATCATTTTATAAAAATATACGCTTTTTAGAGTACACTATGTAGCATAAGGCGCATTATTCGCATATGGTAAAGTAAAAAAGGGGGCTTGCATGGTAGATTTGAATACTTCAATGGCTGAGCGTTCATTTCTTCCCGAAGAGCGGGCTGTTCTTCCGGCGGCTGGAGATCTGCAAAGCGAGTACCTCAGCTTAATGGGCAAAAACGTCAACGTAGATACTCAGGCGCACAGCGGCCGTAACACAGTCCCAGTGTACGGCCAACTTTCTGGAGTACTCAAAGGACCAAACGGAGATTTGGTTCTCAAGATAACCATGGGCAGTGAAACGCACTATATAGCGCAAAGTAAAATTATCGATCTGCGTGTCACTGCGTATTAGGAGAAATTTTACAGTTTATTTAAAAGGAGATGCAGTATGTCCGCCGACCTTAACACTTCTCTAAAACCCGAACCATTTGTTCCGAACGAGCAAGCGGTACTTCCGATTGCGGCCGATCTCGCCTCTGAATACGCGAGTTGGGTTGGTCAAAAAGTTTACGTAAAGACCCCTGGATATCACGGGGCAGACACTATCAATGGTGACTTGCTCGGGCTTTTGAAGGGAGCAAACGGCGAGATAGTCCTTAAAATCAGAGCAACCAATGAGTGGTCCACGGTTAGGGACGGTGAGCGCGTGCTCATACCTAGCATTCATTTGATTCCTCAAAGCAAGATTAACTCAGCAAGCAGAGCCGAATAAGTTTTGAAAGATACACGGGCAATAGGAGGAGCAATATGTCGACAGACCTTAATACATCACTTAAACCACAGGCGTTTGTGCCGCAGGAAAAAGCGGTGCTTCCCACCGCTGTTGATCTCGCGTCCGAATATGCGAGCTGGATCGGCGAACGAGTGTCGGTTACCAGGCCAGGATATAAAGGATCTCATACTTTTACGGCCACGCTTCTTGACGTGTTGAAAGGTCCAAACAACGACTTGATTCTCAAATTACAGCATGAGAATGCTTGGCGAGACGACAGAGGCGGGAGTGTGCCGAGCATTCATTTGATTGCCCAAAGCAAACTGCTCGAGATAAGCCGTATTGCCAATACGGACGATGGAAAATGAGTTTTGGTTTCAATATATCGCCTATAATTTGCCGAACACGCTTGCGCGGTAGGAAGGGAACTTTGTTAATGCCCGTGCGGCATTTCTCCGTAGGCAGTACGCTTGCCGCAGTAGCGAAGTGAAGATGTAAGACAAAGGAGAAGTTTTTATGTTGGAAAAACATGATTCCCCAAGACAAGCGCTGGCAGCGCCTGTGCCGTTGGAGTCAACTGAAAGCCTTGTATCAGAGAGTCGGCTGCAAGCGGCGCCGTGCGTCGTAATCGCTGAGGTATTAGCGAAGCTTGAGCAAGGGGTAATCGCTGACAATAGCGCGCGCATACTTGAGGCTTTTGCGCAGCGCGGTCTAGCGATTTCGAGGCCTGCCTCGGATTTTCAACTGACTACAGCGGATATTCAAAAGCGAGATGCGGCACAGGAAAAGATTGCAGATGCGACTGCAGAGCTTGAAAAATACGGCAAAGAGGTAGCGCGCCTTGATAGCCGCACCTGGTATGAGCGCATCTGTGGCTGGTTCAGCGGCCAGCACGCGATTGATAAGCGGGACTATAATTCTGCCAAGGAGGGTATTGCAGCGACGAATGCTACTATTACCGCAAACGACAAGACTGTCATGGATGTTGTATCTCGTGAGCGTGGACTGCGAGAGGAGCAAGGTAAATACCTCTTTGACCCAGTAGGTG
>CAYTAW010000025.1:3134-5312 GCA_964435675.1 uncultured Bdellovibrionales bacterium | reverse complement strand
AGGTGGTGCTTATTGGCAGCTCGAAGCGCGAGGCAGTTCGTTGTTACGTTTTATCGAGGCGCACGGTGAAACGTTATCGACTGTTCCTTTCGGTACGTTCGAGAAAGGGTGTATCGAGCTGGAGAAATCAATAGCAGGAAAAATAGGCGAGATACGGGTTGCGCGCGATCTTCTCCAAGGCGCAGGCTTCCCATTGGATATCGCAATAGAGAGCGCCTTTGCCTGGACATTGAAGCACGGCGATACGGAAGGGCTGCTTGAACGGGCTCTGCCGCTTTCGCGTTATTTGACCAAATCGAGCCTTCCCCCGGAGCAGTTCAAGGCGTTTTTTACCCCGCTTCTGCTCCGTGAAGAGGAGGTTGGCGTGCTGGTACCGAAAGCCGAATCGGCGAATCGGGCCGTGCAGGCACCGGAGATCGCATGCGCGGCGTTACCCCTCACATTGTATCTTCTGCGCGCCCCAAATGCAGAACCAGCTTCTGTTTCTGCTGCGGCGCAATTAATGGCGGCAAAAATAGCGCAGTATACCGGCATCGATGCGTCGCTACAGGCGAGTCTCGCCAATCTAGTTATTGGAGTTCCGGCTCAGCGCGCCGAGCGGATCGCGCAGGTCTTTTTAGATCTGCATCAAAGTGGACTGCTGCCGAATCGTGAGCTTCTGATTGCTTCGGTGATGATCGGCTCGAACAAAAAGCTCGACCTGAAGGGCGTCGAGGCGTTTCTAGCGACCTATCGTACTGCGGCTGAGCTTTTCGGAGAATCGAGCGACCTCTATATACCGAGCGCACAGCTCGGAAGCGCCGGCCTCTCGGCAAAACCACATTTATTAATTTACAAAGATATCGCGCTTCGATTAATGGATTGCGGCTTTGGAAAAGAGTGCCTCGGTAAAGGCGCCCGATTGACCGTTGCCGTGCTCAAAGGGTTAACGGAGGGTACGTCCGATGGGTCGGCGACTGTAGTTCAAGACTCCACAGTTGAGGTAGCCGAAATCGATCACGGCGTGAAATGTCTTCAAAATCAGGAGAGCGAATTAGGTTCGCAAGCTGATGAGAATCGTTTAACTGATTCCTATCAGGGTGCCGCTTCGGATTCGAGTGATCTGATCTATTTCGGGCTTCTCGCCGCTGTCGCATTCGACGTTTTCTCGGATAACGAAGTGCATGGAGCTGAGGCGAATCACGATGTCTCGGCCAATAATGATGATTTTGCACCGGACGCGTCCGATCAGGATAGCGCCTCGAGCGCCGAATTTGATAATGGTACCAGCGGTGGCTCGGATCTTGATGCGGATCACGGCTCTCTCGATTCAGGCGTCGACAGCGGCGGCTCGGATGCCGGCTTCGAAATGGACAGTGGCGTTGATAGCGGGCTAGATGGCGGCGATATCGGAGCAGATTTCGATGGCGGCAGTGTCGATAGCTTTGATAGCGGAGGCTTCGACAGCGGCAGCAGCTTTGACGGTGGCGGCGGATTTGATAGCGGCAGCTTTTCGTGATGATTCTCGTTCTTCCAAAGAGGCGGTTAGTATGAGTAACTGCGCGAAGGAAATAAATTGGGCGATGTGCTTTTAATCATCGGATCGAGCGATTCGAGCACTACTGTTTGGATATAAATTACTGAAGAAACTTTTTCCAGAACGCCGGCTGCGAATAGAATTGAGCTTGAGAGTACAATCGAGCGGTATTTTTCATAGACCCCCGGC
The DNA here is from genome assembly GCA_964435675.1 of uncultured Bdellovibrionales bacterium. Lineage (GTDB taxonomy): Bacteria > Bdellovibrionota_C > UBA2361 > UBA2361 > CAYTAW01 > CAYTAW01. Next base: position 3,607 of record CAYTAW010000025.1, on the reverse strand, counting down.
CGTACCATCAAATTAATCACGCCCGTTTCGTCTTCGAGCGTTAGAAAAACCACTCCCTTTGCCGTTGGCGGACGCTGTCGGATAATAGCGATTCCGGCGACGCGGATATGCATGCGCGACGAAGCAAGCGGGAGCTCGCGCAGCTGCTTTGCTGTCTTAACGCCGCGCTCGGTGAGATATGTTCTGATAAATTCGAGCGGATGGGCGCGCAGCGAAAACCCTGAGTGTTGATAATCTTTGAACATTGATTCTTGCGTATTCAACTGCGGTAATGGAATAGGCGCTGACGCGCTGGATGCACTTGCGTTGAATACGCTCGCATTCGTTATACGGAGTAGTGGCTCATCGGCTAAGCCGCGTACCTGCCAAACCGCTTGGTAACGGCTGATTTTTCCGATCGAATGAAATGCATCAGCGCGCGCTAACGTCAGCAGAGTGCTTTTTCTAACGGGAACTTCCGCCTGGCGCAGCTT
>CAYTAW010000025.1:0-3124 GCA_964435675.1 uncultured Bdellovibrionales bacterium | reverse complement strand
CTTTTGCCATAATTCTTGAATTGAGGCAAAAGGAGCGTGCGTCCGCGCAAATGCTGCCAGCGCTTTTCCCTGTTCTTCATTAATCCCTCTGACCAAGCGCAATCCGAGTCGCAGCGCGGTTTGAGAGGGAGCGGCCGGATTATCTTCTACCGTACAGTCCCAACTGCTTTTATTGATATCGATCGGCAATATCTGTGTCGGCGCGCGGCTGGCATGCACCGGATTCTTGAGATCGCGCAGTATCTGCGCCGGCGCGTAAAATCCCATTGGCTGGCTATTGAGAAGCGCGGCTGCAAATTCAGCGGGATAGTAGCGTTTGAGCCAAGCGGAAACGTAGACGAGCAGCGCAAATGACGCCGCGTGCGATTCGGGAAATCCGTACTCGCTGAAGCCTTTTATTTGCTGCATGCATGTTTCGGCAAACTCTTTGGCGTACCCGTTATCGACCATGCCCTCGATGACGCGCTTGGTGAAGGTGGCGATAACTTCCTTGTTGCGCTTCCAGGCGGCGATAGCGCGCCGCAGCTGTTCGGCCTCGCCGGGAGTGAAATTTGCGAGCACGATAGCAAGCCGCATCGCTTGTTCCTGAAAAAGCGGCACACCGAGCGTTCGATGCAGAATATCTTCGACGCGTTTATCGGGATATACGAGCTTCTCCGTTCCCGCCCGCCGTTTGAGATACGGGTGTACCATGTTTCCCTGAATCGGCCCGGGGCGAACAATCGCCACTTCTATCACGAGATCGTAATAATTGCGCGGTTTTAGCCGCGGCAGCATCGACATCTGCGCGCGTGATTCGATCTGAAAAACGCCGACGGTATCCGCATCACAGATCATGTCATAGACCGGGGGGTCCTCCGCCGGCACGGTATCAAAACGCAGCGGGTTTCCGGTACGCTGATTGATCAGATCGATCGCCTTGCGGATGCAGGTCAACATGCCGAGTGCCAGGATATCGATCTTCAGCATCCCTAACTCTTCGATATCGTCTTTATCCCATTCGATAATCGTGCGATTTTCCATGCGCGCATTGAGGATCGGTACTAATTCGCAGAGCGGCGTTTCGGAAATTATGAAGCCGCCAACATGCTGGGAAAGGTGGCGTGGGAAAGAAAGCAGCTCGTTCGCCAGTGCAATCGTCATGCGTACCGTTTTGTTACCGGGATCGAAGCCGAGCGCGCGCAGATCGCTGTCGGTAACTTCGCAATCGTTCCAGCGGTGAATCGATTTCGCCAAGCTCTGCACGATATCGGCGGATAATCCGAGCGCTTTACCGACGTCTCGAACAGCGCTGCGCTGCTGATAGGTGACGACTTCGCACGTAAGACCCGCGTGCTCGCGTCCGTAGCGTTGATAAATATATTGAATTACCTCTTCGCGCCGCTCGTGCTCGAAGTCGATGTCGATATCAGGAGGCTCAGGGCGCTCCTTGCTGACAAATCGCGCAAAGAGGAGATCGACGCGCGCCGGGTCGACTGAAGTAATCCCTAGGCAGTAGCAGACTGCGGAATTAGCGGCTGCGCCGCGTCCCTGGCACAGGATGCCTTTTGAACGCGCAAAGCGTACTATATCGCAGCAGGTTAAGAAATATTTCTCATAGCCGAGCTCGTGAATCAGTTCTAATTCTTCCTCGAGCGTTTTGTGCACTTTTTCGGGAACGCCCTCTGGATAGCGCTCCTGTGCAGCGTTCCAAGTCAGTTCTGCCAGATGCGTGCGCGGCGTCCGTCCGTGGGGCACGACTTCATTGGGATACTCATAGCGTAGCTGGTCGAGAGAAAAATGAGCGCAGATATCCGAGATCTCGAGCGCGCGCTGAATCGCTACGTGCTCTCCCGGAAAAATGCGGTAGATTTCGCGCCGTTCCTTTAAAAAACGCTCGCTATTTTGCTGCAACTCGAATCCCGCTTCTTCCACCGTTTTGCCGATCCGTGTGCAGTGCAGCACGTCTTGAAGGATGCGGCGCTGTGCGGTGTGATAAAGGATGTTATTGACTGCAAGCAGCGGCAGCTTCGTGCGCTCGGCGAGCTGACGGATAAAGCTCAGCCGATCGTGCTCTTGATTGAGATAACTTTTCGAGATGGCTATCGAGAGCAGCTCTTTTTCGCGCACGCCGCCAATTAAAAACGGTAGAAAACGGAGAAATGCCTGGCGCTCACCGTGGGTTTCGGGAACGGCGAAAGAGGGCGGAATAACGGTAAGTGCGATTTCGCCGTTCAATTCTGTGAAACGTTCGAAGGGGAGTGCCTGCATCTCGTTGGTCGGCAGCTGCTTGATAACCGAAATCATGCGCGTCAAGTTGCCATACCCTTTGCGTGAAATCGGGTGCGCCAGCAGCGAAAAGACGGTGTCAGTTTTGGGCGCGCGTACGGTAAGCGTCGCGCCGGTAATTAACGTAATTCCGCACTCCCGTGCTGTTTTGAAAGCGCGAACTATTCCGGAGACGGTATTGTGATCGGTCAGCGCAATTGCGCGGTATCCAAGGCGCGCGGCAGTTTGTACAATCTCCTCAGGATGGCTTGCGCCGTGGAGCAGTGAGAAGTTACTTACTGCCTGAAGTTCGGCGTACGGAAAATCGTTGTCGCGTTGAGCGCCCGTTTTATGGGTGCCCCTGTTTTGGATCGGAGTATGAAAAACCATAATTGCGATAACCTTAATATAATGGATTGCATTATGAGTTTGTATCTACTACTATTTGATACTAGAAAAATACTAGAATGATAGGTGGAAGGCAACTAAAATCGATGTCCCCAGCGCAAAAACTAATGGGCGATTTGCGCCGTGCCCTTAAAAAAGCCGCCAGTCCGTCGGTAAAAAGCTGGAGCGAAGCCTACATGAAGCGGCACGAGCGCTTTATCGGTGTAAAATCACCCGCAGTTACCGCAATTACTAAAAAAATCGCCGCTCCGTACTCGGCAGATGAATTAGGAAACGTTTGGGAGCGTTTAATAGAGAGCGAATATTTCGAGGAGAAGTTCGCGGGAGTTTTGATTTATCAACTCAAATATTTAAAGCGTTCGGAAACGACTTGGCGTAAGGATTTGAAAAAGATCTCAGCGCTCGTGAACCGCAAGCATGTCGCATGGTGGGCAAGCTGCGATGGAATTTCTGGACGTATGCTCGGACG
>CAYTAW010000024.1:0-15465 GCA_964435675.1 uncultured Bdellovibrionales bacterium | reverse complement strand
CGGCTCTTCTGGCGCGCGATAGCGGCGAGGCCCCCAGCATATCCTGTCAGCGAGCCATTGCTGCCGACCACGCTATGACACGGAACAAGTATCGATGAGGGCCTGAGCCCATTCGTTCTGCCCACTGCTCGGGTGGCTCTGGGGGAACGAAGTTTAGTGGCCTGCTGTTTGTGTGTTCTTGTCTCTCTAAATGGGGTGCGGGTCAATTCGGCCCAGACTTGGTTCTGAAAAGCGGTGCCGCTGACACGGAACGGAATGTCGAAGCTGCGTCTTTTTCCGATAAAGTATTCGGCGAGCTGTTTTTTTGCCTGCCGTAGGATTGCGGTATCCCGCTCCTCGAGCTGCGCGCATTTTTTCCGATAGCTGCTCCAATTTTTTTCGTAGAGCACGCCGCAGAGAGCGGTGTCATCCGCCACAAGGTAGAGCCTTCCAATTGGACTTTTATACCGTTGAAAAAATATCGTCATGCAGAGGTCTCCACGTCTTTACTGGCGGAGGTGCCATTCGATCTCACATAATTTTACTCGAAATAACAGAAAATAGCTGCCAATTTTTTCATGGAGGGACAGAAACACAAGGCGTACGCGGCGCGTTCAGAGTTATCGCAAGCTCTTTTACGTTATTAGACGACAACCAAGTCGCGCGGCACCCAATTAAAGCTGGTCTTACGTATCAGTACGGTTTGAAAATTGCGAATCAACTTCGAGAATGAACCGCGGATTTCTTCAATGATATCGTTGAAATGCTCGTAGTCATGAACGAACAGCTCGATTTCGAGCGTAGCATCGCCGAGTTGCTCTATATAACAGTTAACATACGGATTCTCCTCGCAATAGGCGCGGAATTCCTCGCGTAAGGTAGACGTATAGTTGCGCAAGAAGAGCTGCGCCTTAAAGAACATCATATCTAGCTTTGCCAGATCCACTTCAATTCCATAGCCGGTAATAATACCGCGCTTCTCAAGCTGTTTAACGCGATACTTTACTACCGCCGGTGTGGAGTCGATCTCCTCGGCTAATTCAGCCAGGCCCTTGCGGGAGTCATCCGACAGCTGCTTCATGATCGTATAATCGGTTTGATCGATTGATTCTTCCCCCGGTTCACCGCCGATTATGAATGGCTCTGAACTCTTACCGAGAAAAAACCCCTTACGATACATACGTACCTCGACCAGCGTATACATACTGAAATTGAGTACAATTTCATTAAAGCGCGTGACGATTTGGCTGTGAATTAGATGAAACTCCCGCGCGTTGCGCGCGAAGACCGCGATCATCAAGTCCCATCCGCCATCGCATAACGCGTGCCAATAAACGCGCGGGTGCGTACTAAGATACGCGACCATCTGCTGAACGCGCTCGCGGTTGTTCTCCAAGCGCAGATAGCTTTTGAAAATGGTGTATCCAAGACGATAAATGTTGATAGAAGCAGTAAATCGCTCGATGATTTCCCGCTCTTCCAACTGATCTATGCGGTAGCCGACGCGATCTCTCCCTTGGCGCAAACGGCGCGCCAAATCGGAGACGGGCTGCCTCGAGTTATTATCGAGTTCGAATAATATACGGCGGTCGAGCTTATCGAGCTTTTTCATGGTCAACATTCTCGCTAAAATTATGCCTATATTCAATAAAATTTTCCTCATTTTTGCAGGGTTTAGGCAATTTCAAATTCGTTATTTCAGTTTTTATTCTGAGACGTTATTACCGATTCAACACTCGAGAGCGCGATCTTTTACAACGTAATATGGGTACCACGCCCCGCCCCCTAACGGGGGCGAGGGAATGTGGGTTGGTTCTCGACCCCTGTAGGGGCGGGCAGCAGGAATAAACGGCACCGCTTATTCGTGTTGAAGGGTTTTTCCTGGTTCCTGGACGGAGGTTTAGCCATGTCCACTCGTGTTATCGTCACTGCCGGCGGCACTACCGAGTCAATCGATGCGGTTCGTACGATGGAGATCACCGAAACCTCGGGATGCCGTGAGGGCGAACTGCGCACTCTCTCGCATATCGAGGTTCTCAACATCTCCAAAGGGCGTTTTCCGCTCGAAATTGCCCGGTCGCTTGCCCGTCGCTCGAGCGCCGATCAGCCGATTGAGGTTGTGTTGATCGGCAAAGAGGAGTTGATTCGCGAAGTTCAGCGAGATGGAAACAAAGCGAGCTTGACGCTCGTTCCCTTTCGCAGCTTCGCTGATCTGAGCAAGGCGATCGATTCAGAATTGCGTAAAGCTCCGGTGGATATGCTCGTCATGGCAGCCGCCGTGTCGGACTATTCCCCGGTTGCGGTCGAGGGGAAGATCTCGTCTGCTGAAGACGAGCTCATAATCCGACTGCGCAAGAATCCAAAGCTGCTCGACTCGCTGCGCGACAAGCTCGGCGATCAGGCGGTGCTTGTTGGATTCAAGCTGCTTGCGGGAGTTTCCCCTGAAACGCTGACGCAAGTCGCCGTCGAACAGTCCCGGCGCGCAGGATGCGACCTTTCGGTCGCAAACGACGCGCGCTTGATCGATTGGACGAACGGCTGGCATCCGGTCACGGTGGTCGCGCCCAAAGGTCATCTTTGGGATTTCGCGGCCGCCCGGCCACAAGTCGCTGAACGGCTGGCCGAAGAATTTCTCACGTGCTTGCGCGAGAAACGCTCGACCCATCCCGTTCTGTAGAAGGTTCCCAACACATGGGTATGGAGGTATCTCTCCTTCCATTCCCGTCACTCATCGAGAGAGTCGCTCACAAGGTTCGAAAGGGTTTTGTCATGTCTGAAAATCGAAAACGCCGAATCATTCTCGGCGTCACCGGTTCGACTGCCGCCACAAAGTCTCAAAGCATCGCGCTTGCGCTGCAACATCAAGGCTTCGAGGTGCGGGTGGCCATGAGTCACTCCGCAAAGCAGATCATCGGACCGACTGCGCTCTCATCAGTCATTCAGGATCAGCCATACGTCGATCTCTGGAGCAATCCAGGGGGCGTCGGAGGCGAGATTCACATTGCCTGGGCAGAGTGGGCGGATGCAATGGTAGTGGCTCCGGCCACAGCCTCCTGCATCGCCTCGCTTTACCTTGGACAATTTGACTCGCCGGTAACGCTGATTGCTGGCGCGATGTCTCCCACGAAACTGTTTCTTGCGCCCGCAATGGCGCTCGAAATGTGGTCGTGGCCAAGCGTTCAGCGGAACGTGCGCGAATTGAAGGATTGGGGAGTACGGTTTCTTGGTCCTGTAAGCGGCACCGTCGCTTCGGGACATGTAGGAATGCGTCTCCTCGAGCCCCGTCAGATCGCCGAGCAAATCGGAGAACTCTGCACAATCCAGGGAGCCTAAACAGCTTCCCAACACAGAAAGGAGTAGACCATGTGTCTGCTGTTCGTGGATTTGAATCGCTTTGCCGCGATTCCATTGGTTGTCACGTTCAATCGCGACGAATCGCATGATCGTCCCGCAGCTCCCGCCGCATTCTGGGCGGAGCAGCCTGAGATTCTTGCCGGAAGGGATCTGCTCAAGGGCGGAACCTGGGGCGGAATCACTACCTCAGGACGCATGGCATTCATCACGTTCGTGCGGCGACGGGAACCATTCATGGAACACCCCCGTCCACGCGGCGAGATTGTGCCGGCATTTCTGAAAGGAGATCAGCCCACGCTGAAATTCCTTGAGGAGCTGCACCGAACCCGTCACGAATACCTGGGCTACAACATCGTCTGCGGCAGCGCAGACCAACTCTTCCACTACTCGAACGCTGAAGGTCGTATCACACGGCTCGATGCGGGGGTGCATGGAGTGAGCAATGCGCTGTTGAATACGCCGTGGCCAAAAGTGGTGAACGGGATCGAACGGATTCGCGCTCTGAATGAGGAACAGGTTCGCGAGCAGCATTCACTGTTCGCAATTGCCATGGATGATAAACGCGCTGACAAGGAGCAGGTGCCCAAGGATACGGGCATGAGCTTCGAGAAGGAGTGGTATCGCTCGTCAATTTTTGTCCAAGCTCCCAATTATGGGACACGTTCGACGACCGTAATTCTCTTCCATGCAAATGGAGAGGTACAGTTTACCGAACGCACCCATTATCCGGGAGAGGGGATCAAATCATTCTCGATTAGGAGGACATAAAAAGTAAGGGGTTGCCTTGTCGATTTGGCGGCACGATGCGCGGCGCAACTAAAATTGCGCCGCGCATCCGCCCTCAATTTCGGCAATGGGATGGTTGTAGCAGCGGCTCTCTCAATCCCCCATTTAAACACCTGTCCAGGCCACGCTCGAATCCCTGGATTCGGCATAGCGATGGTTAAATAGCCTGCCGCACTCCTGGTGTAGCCGACAAAAAAATAAATCCCCCCATTCTTTTAAATACTTACTCACTGAATTCCACCCCGGCTAAAATGCCACCCTTGAATCTCTATTTTGTTACTTATATAGTAACATTTATGGCGAACAATCTGCAGTTTCCCATCGCGGTTCATATCATGGCGGGACTGGGCTATCGGGGCAGCAACGAAACAACGTCGGCGCACTTGGCGAGCAGCGTCAATACAAGCGCAAGTTTCGTGCGCCGCACAGTGGCAAAACTTGCAAAGGCCAAACTGGTGAAGACTACCCGTGGTATAAATGGACACTGCCGTCTTGCAAGGCCGGCGCGCGAAATCTCTTTGCTCGATATCTATCGCGCTGTCGAGCCTCCTAAAGTATTCGCCGTGCATGACTACAAGCCTCAACGTAGTTGTATCGTAAGCTGCAAGTTCAAGGAGACTTTAGAAGCGACGCTGGCAAAATCGCAGCGCGCCATGGAACGTACTCTCGCTGAAACGAGCTTAGCGAGTTTCTTGACCGAGATGAAAAAGGATTGATTTCAATGTCGCCGTCATTTGATTGTGATTCGGAAAGAACAACTATTGTATTATAAACTGGAGAGACACATGAACACCAACGCAAAGAGACTAGCAGGCAAGGTTGCCATCGTTACTGGAGCGTCTAAGGGAATCGGAGCGGCGATCGCCAAACAGCTTGCTTCGGAAGGCGCGTCCGTGACGATCAATTATTCTTCGGCGAAGGAAGGCGCTGAGAAAGTGGTCGATGAAATCACTAAAAATGGCGGAAAAGCTATCGCCGTCAAAGCGAACATGGCGAATCGCCAAGAGGTAGAAAACTTGTTCGCGGAAACCGCCAAAGCGTTTAACGCACTCGATGTATTGGTTAACAACGCCGGGATCTATGAGTTTGCGCCCTTGGAAGAAGTGACAGAGGACCACTATCGACGTCAGTTCGATGTCAACGTGCTGGGCCCCCTGCTCGCATCGCAGAGCGCGCTCAAATATTTCGGGCCAATGGGTGGGAGCATCATTAATGTAAGTTCGGTCGTCAGCAATTTGGCGGTTCCGAACGGCTCAGTATATAGCGCCACAAAAGGCGCCGTTGACGCGATGACGCGCGCACTGGCGACAGAGCTTGGTCCGAGAAAAATTCGGGTCAACGCGATAAATCCTGGAATGGTAATCACCGAAGGCGTTCAAAGCGCCGGCATGCACGAAAGCGATATGCGCACGCACATCGAAGCAACGACGCCCCTCGGACGCATCGGCGAACCGAGCGACATCGCTCCGATGGCGGTGTTTCTCGCCTCGGGCGATTCCGCATGGATCACTGGTGAAACATTTCGCATCGCGGGCGGCTTGCGCTAACTGCGTGGTTGAGCGGATGCCTCGTGCGCCCGCTCAACCAGCTCCTCTCCTCAAGATGAACCAACGCTCATCTTGAAATACTTCTTTCCATTCAGGCCCAAATGATGCGGCAGGTATCTCAGCGGCGCGCCGCACCAGAATATAATTCGGCATCCACGCGTCAACTAACGCACGGCGATCACCCGTATCGCGGGCAAATATCTTTCTATTAATTTCGAACGTCTGTTCCGGATAGGTCTCCTCGTATCGCCCATCTATCGAGATGCGCAGATGGGGATGCGCGCTCCAGAGGATATAGCTCCCTTCATTGAACGAATTGAGGATCCTACCGGGTGGAAGGTTTTTTAACGCCCAGTCAATAGCGGTGACTGGGTAAGGCGAATAGTCGGGGCGATACAGAGACGGCACGGCAATAAAGCGCAGCAATGAAACCACTGAGATCCCGAGAACAAACAGCGACCCAACCGAACAGATACGATCGAGCATCAGGTATTCAAGGCCTTTCTTAACTCGGGCTCCGGCATCCTCGATCAGCACGGGGAAAAATGCATAGGTCGTAAACAACACAAGCGGAAGCAAGCGCGCGTGCCGAAAGCTACAATAGGCCGTAAATGCTAAAAGAAGATACGACTCGTGAAAAAATCGACCCACCCCCCTTTTTCGCTGATCGTCCGAGAGCGCATGACCCAACACTCCAATTACACAGAGTGCGGGAAGAATCGCTTGGACAGAGAGCAGCGGCACGGCGCTCCATTCGGCGATCGCCGGCCGCGGCTTTGCGAGCGCGGCGAAAACAAAGCGCCAATATTCGACCCCGTAGGGGTTAATCAGCGTCCCCGCAGCCGCTACGGCAACACAGGCCAGCGGAACAAGACTCCGATCACACCGTTGCAGCGCGCGCACACACGCGTAGATACCGAGCGCTATCAACCCGAGAGTAAATCCACCATGTAGATTTGCCCAGAAAGGCTGAGCAACCGCGGCGATAATCAACCAACTCTTCGATCCATCGAGGCGGTGGCGCACAATCGCATAATAGTAAAAGGCCAGCAGCAAATAGGTAAAAATCTGGCACCGTACTGTTCCGAACCAAAGGAATGAAGATGCAAAAAGTATTAGCCCAAGGAAGACAAAACAAAATCCGGAGTTGGCGCGCTGGATAACAGCGCATCCTCGCAACGCCAGCGCGGTTCCAGCCGCCACCGCAATTTTGAATAAAAATAGCAGCCGCTCCCCTCCCCATCCAAAGAGAAGAAAGAAAAGCACACCAGATAACCATTCATGATCAATCCAGCGCGGAAGCGTTTCAGTCCACGCAAAAGTATCCACCAGAGGGACACCTCCATGCTGCAAAACCAGTCTCCCTACCGCCAAGCGGGCAAAGAGATCCGGATCAATTGCCGGCCAAGCGGCAAATAAGAAATAGGCATACGCGGCAATTGCGCTGAAAAATAGTATAGAACTGTCGAATATTTCCCGGAACAAAGGAGAGGCACTCTTTTGACTAAAACAGCGGGAGATAATCTTCACGCAGGGAATGGTACCACGATTTTGTCGGTAGCGCAGCCCGCTCTCCAGTTAGCGGCGGCGAGCGTCAGCTCGAACTCTAGCGAATTCTACGGCATCGAATTCTACCGTATCAAATTTACCAATCCAGCGCCGATATACATCGTACATCGGCACTGGATTCAAATAGTGCAACTTCTTTCTTCCTTCCCACAGAGTGGCGACTAATTGCGCGCGTTCGAGCAACAGCAAGTGCTTCGTAACCGCCTGGCGACTCATGTCGAGACCCTTGCAAAGCTCCGCGAGCGTCTGCCCGTTTTGCGACCGCAGCCGGTCTAACAATTTCCGGCGGCTGGCGTCCGCGAGAGCCTTAAAAACCTTATCTTTCACTGTAGGCAGTTTATGCAACCATTTGGTTGCATGTCAAGATATCTTTTTTAGGCATACGGAAAAATATCGCTCGCGAAATCCTGAGCCCTATAGTTCTGACTTTATTTTTCGGACGATGTAGGATGAGAAGTATCCGGTATACCGCTCGCGCAGCGCCGCACTCTTCCAATCATCGGCGCTGACACGCCCGCGGCAATGCTCGCTACCGCAGCGACATTCAAATTCATCGTAACGCGCAGTATCCGTCATCGCGTAATCAAATGTATCTGTCTTAAAGGAAGGAAAACCATAGATCACTAAGTGCTCTTTTATGGGAATTTGGTTGATTTACACAAAGGTGGAAATGGTTTTATTCAGATTGTACTCTCAGTGAAAGCCTGAACAAATTCACGTGAAATGTTATCTTTTGCATTACGCCGAAAGTGAAATATCAACGTGGGGAACTCGCCCAAAGGAGAGAGGACAAGATACGATAAGCGAATCTGATTGCAACGCCGTCCAATTAAGTCACTTCGCTTAAAATATCAAGATGGGATTGACGTACTACTTTCTTAATCAAATTTCCAGGTAACTTTGCCAAACACTCCTCGTTGCGCCTGCGCCGGAGTAAAGTTGATGAAATTACTCTGATACTCCTCATGAGCGGCATTAAGTAGATTCTGCCCCAGAATAGAGACCTCAAAATCTGATGAGAGACGCCATCCAAGTCGCAGATCGAGCTCGATGTAAGGATCTATGTTGTACTGAGCGATATTATCCACATACCTAATCATACCATCGAGATCCACTTGATCCGTCAGATTCAGCAGCGAACGAATCGACGCTGTATGGGATGGATTTTCCCGCTCGATGCCACGATTATTGGCTCCCGAATCAATTCCATAGGAATGAAAATCGTACCCCTGAAAGGTATATCCTATTTGCCCTCGCCATGAGTCGCAGATCTGAATATCGGTGATCAGCTCAAGACCGAATGTATCAAGTGCGCCAGAATTCTTGAATTCACCGGGGACGAGCAGGTAGGGGGCACCCGACTGCTGCGATAGTATCGGCAACCCGGTTTCCAGCCCCGCCAGCGAATGTTCCTGATTATAAAATGTACTCAAATCAAATTTAAAGTCAGGGTTGATAACTGCACGGTAGCCGATTTCATAAGCCAATGTTTCTTCAGAATCGAGTGAACGGCTTCCCTGTACTGTATAGACTGCAGGCAGTCCTGATAGTGGTTCCAATTGCGCGCTTACCTGAACGGAGCCATCTCTTTCAGCTCTGGAAGGAGTTCGCACCGCACGCGAGAACGCCGTCCAAAGAGAGTGATTTTCGCTCACTTTCCACAGAGCGCGGGCACTAGGTTGGATCTCAAATCCGGTGAAATCATTGTGCTGGAATTTGCTGCCCGCGGTAAGAATCACTGTATCATTCAGCAAAGATAATTCATCCTGAATAAATCCACTGAATATCTCCAATGCCCGTTCGTCAGGACTGAATTCGATAGTGGGGCCTGTCTGTTCAAGCTGATCGACCATACGACGATAACCAATCCCCCAGATAATATCATTAGTCTCAGAGTATTTGATGTTATGCTGCACATCCAAATCGAAGGTATCTACCCCATCGCGAAGGATTGTTTCATCTCTTCTTACGCGGTCAAAATAGCCCTGAATAGTCAGTGCTGAATCGGAACTAAGCTGCTGATTCAAGCGCCCTAACAGATTGAAGCCATGAAAACCACTTGGTTGATCAATATTTTGAAAAAATGGCTCACGTATGGCAGGCACGGTCCCATCAAAGTGAGTTTTCCCCTTAGATACATCGCCCTGAAGCATCAATTGACTATCACTCGAGAGTTCGCTGTCGGTTCTGAATCCAGCTTCGGCAGACTGCCATTGATCCTGAACCTCACTCTGACCAGAAAGTGGCGCTGAATTGTCGATATCTCGCCCTCTGCCATATACACGGTAAGTGGTAGAACCCTCTTTGCCACCATACCGCAGGCTACCCAGACCACGAGTTTCTGTGCCCATGCCTGAGGTGATCAGGCCACCTTGGGTATCTGCTGATTGTCGAGTGATAATATTGATGACTCCGTTAACTGCATTCGCTCCCCAAACGGTCGCACCCGGTCCACGAATGACCTCAATCCGTGCAATATCTTCAAGCACCGTGTCTTGCTGATTCCAGAAAACACCTGAAAAAATAGGAGTGTATACCGTTCTCCCATCAATCATGACCAGAAGTTTGTTGGCAAAAAGTCCGTTGCTCCCCCGAGCCGTTATTGCCCACTTATCAGCGCCGACTTGCGCTACCTGCAGACCGGGAACCATGCGCAGAACATCAGGTAGATTAGCAGCCCCGGAACGCCTGATATCCTCTGGCGTAATAACAAACACCGCAGCGGCCGAATCTGATACCTTACGAGGCGATTTAGTAACTGCGCTGATTTCGAGTTCCATCAAATCTTCAATTGAAAGATTAGTCAGCTTGTCATCTGCGAGCACTGGCAACGCACTTCCGGCAAGACATAGAGTCACTACCATGAAAGCAATCATGAATTTGCTCACCTTCAGAGAATATGCACGTTTTATGTATTGCATCCCCTGCCCTCCTACCGTTCATCAAATATTTTAGCCAATTGAAGAAGCTTTGAACTGATTTTGATTCCAGATCGCTCTGCCGTTGCGAGACGAATTTCAAAACGAATTCGATTTTTCTCAGTGTAAAAATTAATTGCCCCACCTGACGGCAAAAACCGTTCGTCTTCACCAATTGTCAGGGCACGACTGCTGGCAAGACGGGGGAGAATCTCTGCAAGGCTATGAGATTGCATTCGAGAGAAAAAGTAGACACTGCACAAACCATCTTGTCCGAACTCCTCGATGAAACGCACCTTGAGTTGTCTGTTTCCAATCATCTCACCGCTTATCTGCGCAAATGATTCATCCAGGTTCGGATCCTTTACTAGGCAGAGAGTGACTTCCTCGGAGTTCTCCGGGATACTGACGAACTTCAGAATGTTGACAATGAATGCCGCCTTAATGGCGTACTCTGAAATAGTAGTGCTTTCAGCGAAGACGACTCGTATGGGTTGACACACTACCGCCAGGGCGACACAGGACCCGATGATAAAATGCCTTACCTGTTTCAATTTGACATTCACTCGCGAATAAGTTTCGAAGTGGCATACTGCCAAGACCACATTCGCAATTATATGAATACACTACCGATACCGGCTTCATGCAGCATTCTGCATGACTATGACTCTGTCGGCAAAATCCAATTTCAGCATTAATTGAAATCGGTCGATTGATTAATAATTCGCTTGTTGAGCACTATCGGTCAGACCTCCAGACTAATCAGGAACAGGAGAGACCATCAATGGGTTCTATTCTAAGAAAGGCACCGATAAAACAGAAACTCATCCTGATGATGATGAGCGTGGCATCGCTCGCTCTTATCATTTCCACTGGGCTAATGCTTCGAAAGCAAGCCATTCTGCTCAAGAATGATCGCGCCGAGGAGCTTGAAGGACTCTCGAATATCGCAGCATCAGTTAGTCAAGCAGCCGTGCTCTTTAATGATACTGAGGCGACCTCCGAGACTCTTGCAGCTCTCCGATTCAAGCCATTTATCGTCAGCGCAACACTGAGAAATACAGAGGGGACCGAACTCGCGCGCTTTTTGCGGAATGGCGAACAGAATGTAGTCGAGCCAGAAAAAATTGCCCCACAAACCGGAATATTCAATCACTATAAGGTAGTCGAAAAGGCGGTCAAGGTTAAGGGTCGCGAAGTGGGAAGGCTCATCATTGTTGCTGATCAATCAGATATTGCAGCCCAGTTTGTTCGCACTATCAACGACAGCCTTCTCATACTTGCCGCATGTCTTCTCCTTGTATTTGTGCTTGCACAGTATTTTCAAAAATCGATAACTGCGCCTGTACAGCGGATAATCTCAGCCACCAATCAGATTGCAGAATGCAATAACTATTCACTCCGAGTCGAGCGAGATCGTGAGGATGAGTTCGGTGCATTGATCAGTCGATTCAACAATATGATATCCGAAATCCAACGTCGTGACCGAACCCTTGAAGAAACGGTCTCGCAGCGGACAGCAAAGCTCAGAGAATCAGAGCTCATGTTTCGTCTCTTATTCGAAAAATCCCCGTTTGGGTTCGCTCTTTGTGACGCCAGCGGCCAACTCATTGAAACCAACCAGGCGTACGAGGATATCACTGGATATTCAAGAGATGAGCTGAAGCAGCTCTCTTACTGGAAAATCACACCAAAAGAATATGAACAGGAAGAACTAGCACAACTCAAGTCACTGGAACTCAACGGTAGATATGGCCCCTATGAGAAAGAATACATTCGAAGAGATGGTGAGAGAGTACCGGTTGTACTCAATGGCGTGATCATTAAGGCAGAGGACGGCAGCTCTCGCATATGGTCAATTGTCGAAGATCTTACAGAACGCAGAAGAACCGAGAGAGAACTCTTCTCGATTGCCAAAGGAATTTCCACTACTACCGGGAGTGAATTTTTCAGAATATTAGTGCGCCATCTCGCTGAGTCGTTAAAGTCTGACTACGCATTCATCTGTGAATATGCTCCTGGCCGGCGGGATCAGCTGTATACCGTAGCAGGCTACATGCGTGGCGAATTACATAGTGGCCTTACTTACGACATTGCAGACACGCCATGCGAACAGGTGCTTTTAAAGGGTGAGTGCGCTTTTCTTGATTCCCTGCAGCAATCTTTTCCTAAGGACCAGATGCTTGTCCAAATTGGTGCTCAGGCCTATATAGGGACCCCACTAATTAACAGCGCGGGCGAATGTTTCGGACTTGTCGCGGTCCTCTACAAGAGCCCTCTGGATCAGACAGAACAATCTCTTGCCACCTCAACACTGAAAATTTTCAGCCTGAGAATTGCTAGCGAGCTTGAGCGACACCGATCTGAAGAAAAGCTGAAAAAATCCTTTGACGATCTGCAGAAGGCTCACAATGCTCTTGCCCAACAAACTTTTGAACTCGAAATGGAGCGAGATCGCGCCCGCGCCGCCACAAGAACCAAAAGTGAGTTTCTTGCCAATATGAGTCATGAGATTAGAACTCCGATGAACGGCGTAATCGGGATGACCGAATTGCTTCTTGAAACCGATCTTGATGAACAGCAGCGTGAGTTCACAAACATCGTAGATTCAAGCGCAAAATTACTGCTCTCGATTATCAATGATATCCTGGACTTTTCGAAGATTGAGGCAGGCAAACTCGATTTGGCGCCTACCCAGTTCGACCTCGTCGAAGCGCTCGCGACTGTTGAAAAGATGCTTACACCAGCAATGAATAAAAAACAGCTTACCTTCGTGATGTCACTACCCGAGCACATACCGCAAACAGTCATAGGCGATCAGGTTCGATTACAGCAGATTCTGGTTAACCTTCTCGGCAACGCCATTAAATTTACCGATCAGGAGGGGGGAGTCATCTTGTTTATGCAGGAGATTACCCGCTCTGCACAGGAGATCATCTATCAGTTTAGTGTTAGCGATTCGGGAATTGGGCTATCAATTGAGCAGCAGCAGGAGGTATTCAAAGCGTTCTCGCAAGCCGATACGTCGATTACCCGTCGCTATGGTGGCACAGGTCTTGGACTGACAATATCAGCAGGACTTGCCAGTTTGATGGGAAGCGAGCTGCAAGTCCGTAGTATCAAAAATTGTGGTAGCATTTTTCAATTTTCTGTAAGATTTGCTCTCAACGCCACAGAACGCCTCTCGCCAAAAACCAAAGAACTCAGTGAGACCAGTGACCAGAAGCCTATCACCTCACTCAGAGTTCTGCTTGCCGAAGACAATAAGGTCAATCAAAGGGTTGCCCGCAGAATACTTGAAAATAATGGCCACACCGTTGAGATAGCTGAAAACGGAGCTCAGGCAGTGGAGCTGTTTAGTAAACTACCCTTCGATCTAATTCTTATGGACATACAAATGCCAATAATGAGTGGCGAAGAGGCTGTGCGTGAGATTAGAGGGCAACCTAACGGGTCGAATATACCAATTATTGCGCTGACCGCTCATGCTATGTCGGGCGACCGCGAGAAGTACCTCTCGCAGGGGATGAATGGGTATGTTTCAAAGCCGATTGACCGATCTGTACTATTTGACGAGATCTCACGTTCTCTCGGGCGCCAGCGTAACGGGTAAACGTCTCAATGTGATCTCTTCCACGATGCCGGACTGCCGATTGAAATCGATGATTCTGAGGCGTCGAGTATCTGCCCCCCTTAAGCAACTTTGCCACTTATCCTCAGCTCCTGCAGTATTTTCACTATCTGTCCTTCTCCGCATCTCTTTCTCATCCTTTTCCCCTTTCATACAGGAGGACTCTAACAGATTTTGGTTACATTCTGGGGGGGGCTAGCTTATTAAGAGAGGCTCTCGTTGAGACTCTATACTTCAGTTGTGGTTAAAGAGCCGTTCTTTAATAAGCTGTAAAGTATGACTTGAGATTGACCGATAGAACACGTGAGTGTTTTATTAGGAGATTCCATGCGAAATTACATCCTTTGGTGTACATTTTCTCTACTCGCGTTTGTAAATATTTCGTCAGCCGCACCAATTTCATTAAAGAAGAACCAAATTGCTAAAATCAAAGTCGAATCAGCATCAGTTACTTGTGGCTATATTAAGTCGAAATGGAATGTTGTAAAAAAGTCCGGCACTCAATATGAAATAAAATCTTCAGCCTCTCGTAAGCAAAAAACAGCCTGTAGCAAGCTTCTTAAGCTTGGTGCAGCAAAAAATCTTTCGCAGTTCCCTTCGACAGGGTCTCTAGTAAAATCCGCTAACTTGAGTCAATCTAATTTCAATATAAATGCAGTTTCAGGAACACCTCCAACTCTTGCTGAGATCGTATCAAGTGGAGGGGACGATATATTCTGGCGACCTGGAGTTGTCAGTACTATAGGATTTGGAACTCCAGACCAAGCAACTTGTAGTGAATTTTTTGGCGGAAGTGATGATGGTACATCTGGCGGTTTTGGTGCATGTCATCTTACTGAGGGTGTCGGTTACTCGGTAGGCGAGATTATTCGAGCTGGCACCTCACTTTGTTACATGAAAAACGCTGGATCTCAACAAGGCGCTGAATCAGGGGCTATCCGAATTGCTTCTGGGACAGTTGAAGGGGGAGTAAGAAATCTTTTTTCTACACCAAGCGGCTCTCAGTCCCGAACAATTAAGGTTAGCACCTCTGGTGAAGAGGGTGAATCGACAATGTTCATCCGAGTAGCTTCAGCAAGTGAGAATGAGCGTGATGGAAATCAATATAAATTTGAATTTTGGGCATGCGAGGGAAATCAGAGCTCTCCGCAGGAGTATGAAGTAAC
The DNA here is from genome assembly GCA_964435675.1 of uncultured Bdellovibrionales bacterium. Classification (GTDB taxonomy): domain Bacteria; phylum Bdellovibrionota_C; class UBA2361; order UBA2361; family CAYTAW01; genus CAYTAW01. The sequence continues at coordinate 515 of CAYTAW010000024.1, read as the reverse complement.
AAGAATTACTTCAGGTGGTGAATTTAAATCAAAAAGTATTCATACAATTGGAGAAAGCGGAATTGGTGAGTCAAATACCTCTGGTTTCTTATCGCGAAATGGATCATCACTAATCTTTGATACGACAAGAGAGCGTACAGCGACTTTTGGTGGATCTCAGGATTCTATAGCAACAAATTTTAAGGGACATATTGTTATTAATGGCCAAAATCAAATCTTTTCCAAGGTACATGATACGCAAGGCGAGCATGAGCGTAAGGGATACTCAGTTGCTCGTTTTGATGGTAGTGGGCTAAGCACGTTGAGATTCTATGAGGGAGCCTTCAAGGAAGAGCAGCAGTTCGGTGACTTTAGTAGTGGCATTGAATATCGTGATACGGGATACCGTGCTTCTCCTGCGAGTGAATATGTAGATCTTCTCAATCAAGTAAATTTCTCTACTGATGAGTTTTATACAGAATCATTTTCCACTCCAACCATTCCTTCGCGCGCTTCCTGTACAGCGAGCCCTGATG
>CAYTAW010000023.1:14450-15558 GCA_964435675.1 uncultured Bdellovibrionales bacterium | reverse complement strand
GCGGTATACCGCGCGCGCGTTTCGAGGAACGTGACGCGGCCAATTTCAATAATACCGAAGATAAGGAAGATAATTACGGTTCCGGCGAGCGCAAACTCAACCATTGCCGCGCCGTCGCCCGATTTAAGGCGCGATCGCTTAATAGCGTTCCTATAAAACTCGCGCAACTTCGGCAAACTAAAGTTCATGCATTACCAATTTGTGAACTATACAAACACTTTAATTCCAATCCACGCCAGAATCTTAGTGCGATATAGCCATCCCCCGTGCTCTTCCTCGGACCGGAAAAAGCGAGCCCTACAACTATGCACCGCCGTGTCCGAATCTGCAACGGGATCTTCCGGCTCCCACACGTCAAATCCCCGATTTTCAAACGAAAAATTACCGCCATGGGGTGCAAAGCCTCCCGCAGCGCCCCCATTTGCCCCCTGCCCGTGACCGCGTGATTCCGGATTTACCCTACGGCGTGGAAGCGCGTCAAACTTAAACCGGGTTAGTTTCTGCAAATCCCCCGAAAGAGCTTCACAGGCGCCCAATAGGTCAATCGACAAGACCCCAGCAAAATCCGAAAAGTGCTCGTCGCTTCCGAGAACCTTAGAAACCGAGGCGAGATCGGAAACAGTCAAAAATTTTACCGATGTTTCTGAAGGACGAGCATTCTCATCACGCAAAAAGTTGACCAAAACGCCCTCGTAGCAATCCGCCTTGCGGCAGCGCAGCAGTAGCTCTCCGCTCACGTCGCTATTGTGAGCAACACGATCGCGCTCAATTGAAGCAATCCCGTACCAGACTACAGCGAGACTAATGCCCGCCACTGACAGCAGCGAAAAGATAAAAATTGGAAAGCTGTAACGCGACGAAGTGATCTTCTCAATCACGGACATGCGATAACCTTCGACAAAATATTTTTTAAAACCTGAGGAAAGCCCAAACCCCGAATCAGCACATGGTTTTATTATACACAACAATACCACTCTAAAAAACATAAATCGCACGAATTTCGAGGAAATACGCGCAAATTTGAGGACCGATATGCAATTTTAGCAGATCGAATTAGTCATAATTCGGACTTCTCGGCGCTATTAACACGCTTTTTGCTGGTTAAAAG
>CAYTAW010000023.1:0-14440 GCA_964435675.1 uncultured Bdellovibrionales bacterium | reverse complement strand
AAAAGAGTACGGCGCTTTTTCTCTCTGCATTTGTTTTTATTGTGCGGAATTCGCCCTTTGAGAGGTTCTGCGATATTCCAACTATGGCGGAATGACGCTAGATAGTAGCCTTGGTTCTGGGTTCTGCTCAATTTCCGAGCGTTCCGTACCGATTAGAGGGTAATAATGAAGCTTTGGTGCCGGACCACGGTCTTAATTCTAGTGCTGCTGCTCGGCTGGCGAGCCTGCATCGATTGGCGCATAGACCAGATGCCGGCTGGCTCAAGTAAAATCGATCTACTGACAGCGATCGATCTCAAGAAAGCTTCGATAACAGTTACAAATTCCGGGCGCGAGAATACTGAAGTCACCTTCGCTTCAGTGCGGATCGGCGCAATTCAAACCCCGCTCATATTTCCCCGCTCGCTCCCGATCGGCAAATCAGAAACGGTCGAATTTTCTTTACCGGCCGAAATGGTCGCAGCGCGTGAACCGCTCTATACCGAGATCCAGTACAGTGACTCCGGCATTACGCGCACGCTGCTGAATGTCACGGCGCCGCCGCGCCCTGTGGGAACAATTGAAGTCGCCGTTAGTTGCCCGCAACAGGTATTGGATATCACGTCAAGCGCAACACTTTCCGTACCTCACCCCGATGACATCGGCGCAGAATTCATTATTCCAGGGGGATTCTCTCACTTACCCGCTGTCAACCTTCCGGGCGAAACACGTTTTCCGATTAAAAACCTAAGCAAACACCGCGGCATAAACTCTTCTTCATACGTTATTTTCCGCTCGCTTCAGCCGGCACAGAGTCCGCCCCCGGCGCCAAAATTATGTCCCGTTCAACTAAATGCGCAGCCGATTCCTGGCTCGCCCCGGGTGTTGATTATCCCGTGGTACTATTTAGCTTTTATCGCCTTTAATGGACTGTTCTTTGCCACGCTACTGTATCGAATCAGCTGCCGCCGCAAGGTGCTAACGCCTTGGCGGGTCGCGCTTATTCGCTGGAGCTTTAGTATCTTTATCGTGGGCGCGCTATTCACGCTCCACGCCTTACTGCCTATCTTGGCGAGAACAGCATATTGGTATTTAAGCGGATGGAGTCAGACGGCTGCGCCACGAATCGCCGGAGTTAGCGCGGTACTACTGCCAGTCGTCGACTGGTTTAGGTTCGACGGGGCAAACTACGACTATTTCAACGATCTAATCGCCCAGCCACTCTGGGTGTACATGCTCACTTTCAATCTGCTCTTTATCCGCTATGTAATTCGCCCGGATCCAAATACGGACAAGTATTGGCACCTGCTGATGAAAACAATTGGAATAATTCCGGGACATTCGCATCTATCACTTCCCGGATCGCCGGCACCGAGCAATGCGCAGTGGCGCCTTGCTAAGATTGCGCTCCTCGCTCTCGCAGTCAAAGTGTTTTACTTCCCCGTGTTTTCTAGCTGGACGATTAGAAACACGGTGCATCTGCAGCAACTCTTCAGCACGTTAACGTTTCATTTCGAACCCGTTAATCGCCTGATTGTTGATTCGTTGATTTTCATCGACGTCCTCGTATTCACTCTGAGCTATATCACCGAGGCGCCGCAATTGAAAAATCAGATTAAGAGTGTCGAGCCGACTCTCGTTGGCTGGCTCTACTGCATCATATGCTACCCGCCGCTCAATACCTGGGCTTATCATTCTCTTGATGTGCCGCTGATCGGTCAATGGCCAGTTGCAACCGGCGCTGCCCATACTGCGGTATTAGTTACGATTACCGTACTCTGGTTGATTTACGTTTGGGCAACGATTGCACTCGGAACACGCGCATCCAACCTAACCAATCGCGGTATTGTTGAATCGGGACCATATCGATATATCAGACACCCGGCATATGTTTCGAAGCTGCTGGTTTGGACACTTTCCGGCCTCTTCCTCGGCACCTACAATTTCTTCTTGGTACTGTTTTTCTGGTATGTCTACACCGTGCGGGCCTGGACCGAAGAACGTCATTTATCGGCCGATCCGGATTACGTTGAATACCGCAAACGGGTGAAGTGGTGGTATTGCCCGCGAATATTTTGAGCTAACCCCCGAGCGCGGCGCTTTCGAAATTTTCACAGTAGCGACAACAAGAATCAGACACCGCTGCGAAGAGTGAAATCAAACAGAGACGCTGTCCCGTAGACAATCAAGAAACCAGCGCGATAGCGCGCCTTGTTACCAATGGGTATTGCGGTGATATTCCAGCTGTTAACTTTTTTGAGCGAGTTACTCCATCGTCCGCAGACCTTCGGTGCTGAAAGACTGCACTGAATCAACGAGCTGCTGAGAGATATCCTTGGTCGATGCAGATTTCACGGTTGCCTCGAACTCAGCGCGCTTTTTTTGAAATGAATTATAGGTTTCGACCCATTTGTCATGCGTCGGCGGTCTCAAAAACTGAGTAATTGTATCGAGCATCGGTTGGCTGCCTGGAGCGATGAGTACCGCTTCGGCATATATCCATTGGGCAACTAGGATGGTGAAGACGAAACGTCTGAGTATTCTTATCATTTATGCCGCGCCTCCGTTCGCTGCTAAATCACTGAATTTTCGACAAGAGGCGCGCTTTCCGTGACGCGACCTCCTTCCTGCAGTTCAGTACCTCGGCGTTAAAACTCTAAAAATTAACAAATGGTGCCGCAAAATTTCCCTCTTAGATTTACGGTCGCGCAGACCGCAGACGATGATTGGCTTCCGGTTTTTGACTTAAATTGGGGCACCGGCGGAGCTCATAGGCGCGCCTCCAATAACCTAAAATTCAAGCAACAGTCGAAAGGGCATCGGTCAGATGAAACCGATTCAATTCCCACCTAGAAATTACTGGAACTATGACATAAATATAATAAAATCATGCTCTTACCGCCCTGAAGTATCCTCTTCTGTTCCAGAAATGAGGCTGATTAACGTTAGTATAGGGGGTCTTCTCTTCCTTCGGATTAGGCCTTATGCAAGCTCAAACAATTAAATGTATTTGGCAACGATTCTATGGTGTGTATTATACACACTATAGCCTTTGGTGGGCTAAAGGAGTCGTATGTTTAGGCCAAAATTTATCGCTTTAGTTGCGCTCACGATTATTTGTCTTCTTGGGTGCGGTGGATCTTCAAGCAGCGATCAAGATTCAAATCTCGCCCTTAGCCTGACGACTTTAAGTTCCAACTGCTATAACGCAAAACTTGATCGGGAATGTAACAGCATTCCTCTTAGAAACGCTGCTGTGTTTTTAAGGAAGTTATACAGCACGGATATCGAAGAACTACAGACTGACGAAACCGGTACTATTCGCCTTTCATTAGACCCTGGTGACTACGAAATAGCACTGGGAAGACGATATTCGTACACCGATTTTATGGAGCTTTTTGGGGAATCAGCGTGCACTTTTGACGATACGCTGGACGTTTGCTCTGCTGGGGGCAACTCGTGCTACGCAGTTAGAGCGCCGAATTATTCACCGTATCCACCTAATTATAATTCGTCTGACGATCCGGGCCATGATGAATTCCTACAGAGGAGAGAAGCGTTCGGACCCCTTGTAATTGAAGAAACACGCTCAGAATATAAATTGGAATATGGTCTGCGCTGCATTTGAGCTCTCAAGCGATTAATCAATAGTTCCATCGGCGTCACGATCGGAAACGAAAAGATAATCGAAAACCCTCCCGACGCCAGTGAATGGAGCCTGTATGAGCTGCATAACGAGTGATTTAGAGCCGCAGGGGTCGATTCCAAATGAGCGGTAATAAAAATCGAGCGCTTCGGTTTCAACATAGTCAAAGGGGAGAACCGTATGCTCGAATGCCGGCACAACATAGTGGAGAAACTGCGTATAGAGCAGCCCGACAAAGTGATCGGCAAACAAATATATCGTCTTTGGATTACCGATCTGAGCGCGCAACTGCTGGCCGTAACGGAAGGGTACGGTAGAGTCGAATAGCCCAAGGATCATTAAGGTATCGCGCGCATCCATATAACGAGCCAAGTTTTTTGGGTCAGTTTTCACGCGCTCGACCAAGAGTCGAAAGAACTCATCAATTGTTATTTTTTTCTGATCAAGCACCGCATTCGTATACTTTTCGAGCCGGCCCTGACTTGAATTACGAAAAAGCTGGACAATATCTGTGCCGCCAAGCGTAATCACATTGTGCTTCAGACGCGCATCGACCCCTGCAGTAATCGCCACGTTAATGCCACCACGACTAATTCCAAAGCTGCCAAAATCTTTTTTTCCGATCTCCTTCTCGAAAAAGTCCAACACAATCCGATCTCGAATTGTATCTTCGCGGAATATTTCTTCGAGGCGATCAAAATTTTCCGGCATTTTGAATGAGTTATTGCGGTGAACTACCGCTGTTTCGAAGCCCTTTCGCGCAAAATAGCGGGCGAAATAGTCGGCAATAATGTTACGTCCGCCGAGCACTGGAAAAACGAGAATTAATCGATCGTCTTTTTGAGGGCGCTCGTAGTAATCAACCGTGATCGGCGTTAAATGGCTGAAGATGGTAAAGCGTTTGATCGTGAAGGAGTCCTTCTTGCTAAAGGTCTGCACATTGAAATCTTTGTATGAAGTTCCACGGGGATAATAACTCTCGAGTTCTGGCGGACGGGGCGGAGGACCCTGATAGTCCGGGTTAAGCGGAACGGAATAGCACCCTCCTAACACCGCTACGAAAACAAATGCGATTAGGGGGCGAAGCACGGGGTAAAATCTCCACGGCAAAAACATTCCAATAGGCCCGCGGGCAAATCCGCGTGGGTGCTCCGCCCCATGGGGCCGGCACTCAACACCTCTCCCACCTTTAAGATGCAAAAGCCCCCCCTACTGTGCAGTGCGACGCTATTCGGTGAATGGTCGGATCTGCGTTATACAACCAGGCCGCTGCCACTGCCTAGAGGCCGAGCAGATCCAGCAATTTACCCCAAAATCCAGTGCGCTTTTGGAAGAGATCGAACATCGACGGCACCTCGCGAACTTCTCGCTCATGCTCGGCTCCGTGGCGTTGAACCACGCCAAAAGTTCGACTCTTCTTAACTTTATCCATTGCCGACGATTCCGAAGCCTTCGTCCATCCTTGCCGTGGCGCAGGACTAATGCTTTCCGGCTCTCTGTGGTTCCAATCGGGAAGCACCGGGGTTAGGGTTCTATCATACTCCTTCCGCTTCCGCGCATCGGTCAACGTCTTGTACGCTTCAGTAATTAATTTAAAGGTGTCGGCTTCGCCGCCATCTATTTTGTCGGAAACTATGTCCGAGAAAAAATTGGAATCGGGATGAAAAATCCTGACCAGCTCTTTATACGAAGCGCGGATCACATCCTCAGTCGCATCGCGTTCGACTCCGAGAAGCTCGTAATAATTTCGCTCTTCAACTGACTCTGTGCTCATGTTTCGATTTTACCGACAACGTATTGGAATATCGGATCTTTATTAGGTTTTCTTAACCCCGAAAATAGCCCCGAAAATGTTAACAGTGTCTCGCCTTACCGGATAACACGCTGAATCGACGGTTTTTTATCGTTTGCAACCACCTGCATTAGCATTTAATACATGCTACAATCCCATCGCATGGAAGAGCTGCTCAGCATCCCCTACTCAAAAGCACAGCGCACAAGCGTCGAGGACTTTGTTGCGCTTGCATCCGATGAAGATCGGCTCGAATGGCTCCTGGAACGTAGACCGTTTCACCATCCAGTTCCCGACGAACACCGCAGCGCCGATCGACGCATTCCGGGCTGCCCGTCCGGACTTTGGTTAAGTTATGCGGCAGCAAACGGACGCCTTTATTTTTCGAGCTATTCGGAATCGGCAATGGTTCAAGCGATATCTTCCTTCTTGTGCGATCTATACAGCGATCGCAGCGCCGAAGAGCTACTCTCGGTCCATCCAGTGCTGGCCAACAATCTGCGCCTCGAGCGCTTGCTATCGATCACGCGCAAACGCGCGATTGCAGTCGTTACTGAATATATTTTCTTAAAAACCCAAGTTGAGTTGCCCAAAATGTGCGCGAACTCCGATGGATCTCTTTGATGCTCATAATCATCTCTTCAATAGCCAACCCTCCGCTGAAATCGAAAGCGTAAAAGGGTCGGTCGTCAACGGCACTCGCGAAAGCGATTGGGAATCTGCCGCTCGTGCTGCGAATCGGGATAAGACGGTTATCCCGGCATTCGGTCTCCATCCGTGGCACGCAAGAGACGCCTCCACTGAATGGCGCACGAGGCTACGCAACTATCTAGAGCGGATGCCTTCAGCCGTGGGGGAGATCGGCTTAGACCTTAGCCGAAGCGACGCAGATCTACCTCTGCAAATAGACGTTTTTAGAGAGCAGCTAGCAATGGCGGCGAAACTCAATCGACCGGCTATAATTCACTGCGTCAAAGCATTCGGCGCGCTGACCGATATATTAAACGCGCAGTCTCTGCCCGCTTGCGGGTTTCTGATGCATTCGTACGGCGGCTCCGAGGAATTGATTAAACGCCTGGCAACGCTTGGCGCTTACTTCACATTCCCACCCCGCGCCTTACTGGAGAGACGCGAGAAAACTTTGCGCGCACTCTCACATACCCCTAAAGACCGCCTATTAGTCGAAACTGATGCGGCCGACGGCGGCCAGGACGCTTCGCAGCTAGAACAGTGCTACGACGTTCTGTCGGGTCTGCTACATATCGAACGCAAAACATTCTCTTCAATTATAAAAGAAAACTTCCTGCGGCTTTTTGGAGCGATCATCGCGGGCACAGAGGCGCGCAGAAACGTAGCGTCGTGATCGCATAAATACGCCCGAACACACCGGCTAAATGCGGCAACTGGAGTCGATATAGAACTCCGAGAATGAAAAACTTAGGCGGCATTTACGGCAAAATTATCGTTCCAGCGCTTTTCTTTCCACGGATACACCGATGCCTGTGCTCCCATCGCTAGAACTTTAATTGCCTCGGCAGCAACCACGAGACCGATAGTACCAGTCATAAATGCAGCGCTGCCTAGGCCGTCGTTGCATGTTTTTTTTGTACCGCGCGTCGGACTGACGCCTTCAGCGGAACAAAGCCGAACGCGAGGGCCGCGCTGCAGCGGCGCGAATACGCACGGAATACAAAATCGCTTCCGCTCACCACGAGGAAAATTGAAGTTGCGACGCAGCCGTTTTCTGACTATTTGAAGCATCGGATCATAGTCGGTAAAAGCAAAATCTTCCACGGTTACCGCGAGCGGATCGAGCCGATTACCGCCCGAACCCGCGGAAATCAATGGCAGATCGCGGCGAACACATTCAACGATAAGCTCCGTCTTATGATCAACCGAATCTATCGTATCGATAACGAGATCAAACCGTTGACCGAGCACCGCGGATGCGCTTGATTTGGTAAAAAATTTCTTTTCGACGCGGACCGCGCATTCCGGATTAATATCGGATATTCGCTCAGCTAAGGCATCTGCTTTTGAACGGCCCACATTCGACGTCAACGCCTGCAGTTGGCGATTAACGTTAGTGATGCAGACGTCGTCAAGATCGACGAGCGTAATAGCCCCGACACCACTTCGGGCAAGACCTTCTGCGGCCCAGGAACCAACACCGCCGAGCCCGATAATGCAGACCGACGCTTTAGAAATGCGTTGAAACGCGGCATCGCCAACTAATTGTTGAAAGCCCTGGAAGCGGTCGTTTTGTTGGGTCATAAGCGGCTGGTACCAATGTCCGCTATAGTACGCGAAAGTGCGGGGTAAAGAAAATTACCTATGAATTAAAGGAGAGCTATTGGAAGGTAGACGCTTCTGAGAGTACGACTATGGCGGACAAATAAGACGAAGCCAAAGCCTTCATCTTATTTGAAATCACGCTCCTTAAAGGGCTTATTATCGTAGACCCAGCGGTAATAGTCTTTGCGCTTCAGCTCGGAGGCGGCCTCCTCGTCCAAGAAGACACGTGTACGCGGATGGAATTGCAGGACGCTGGCAGGCACCATGGCGGTCACCGCCCCCTCGACCATTTGCGCAACGCAGGAAGACTTTTTCTTACCGAAAGCAAGCAGGAATATCTCGCGCGCTTCCATAATCGTGCCGATTCCCATGGTAACAACGTGATGTGGAACTTCGGATAATCCGCCGAATGAAACCGCATTCTCGCGCCGCGTACGATCGGTCAAAGTCTTAATGCGCGTTCTTGAAGCGAGCGAGGAGGATGGTTCATTAAAGCCGATGTGCCCTTCAACGCCAACGCCGAGAATCTGTACGTCAATGCCGCCTGATTTGCGGATGGAAAATTCATACGCTTCACATGCCGCCTCGATATTCGGCGCATTGCCATCGGGAACGAAAATGCGCGAACGATCCAAGTTGACGCGCTGAAAAAGATTCTCTTCCATGAAGAAACGCAGTGACCCGGGGTGATTCTCTTCAACACCTAAATATTCATCGAGATTGAAAGTGGTCACTTGAGTAAAATCGAGACTCTCCTCGGTATGAAGACGCGCCAACTCGCGATAAAGTCTTTTTGGAGTATTGCCGCTCGCTAATCCCATTACGAGCTGGGGTTTGCGTCGCATGCGCGCCGCGATCATCTGCGCCACTAACAAACTCGCCTGCTCGGCCGATGGCTGTATGATAATTTCCATTCCTATCTCCTCGATAAGCGCTGCGTTGAGCCACGCTTATAAACTGCTAAAACCACCTGGAATTTAAGCACAGAGCGGTGCTGTTACACAGAGGGTTTTTTCCTCCCGGCATATATACATTCTCAGCGCTCACTTTCTGTTTTCAAAAAGGCCGACGCGCAAATCAACGTTTCTACGCGGAATTATATCGTCGGGAACCACCTTTTTATCCTTAAAAAACGCAATAATACGCTCTGCGGCTATACGGTGCGCGATTTCATTCGGGTGCCGATCAACTTGCGGAATAACCTGCAGCCGATCAAGCGGAATGTCCCGGTACGCTTCGGCCAAATCGAGATGCACAATACCGAGCGAGTCGAGCAGCGCTCCTACTTTTTGGTGAATCGAATAAAAAGGGTAGGCGTCGTCAACGGGATACCCAAAGAGCGGAAATACCGCCGCCACCAGCGGCACTTTTCGATCCGCACACATATCCGCCAGCTTCTTCATTGATCCGGAGAAATTTTGCCAATTTTCGCGCTTCTCGAAGAGACGGAAGAAGTAATCGCGGTATTCACGGTGCGTGCGCGAATTTTCAAGGCGCGTGCGCACATACGCGAGCGACTTCCAGTAACGGTAAATTGGATTGGTAAGCTTTACCTCGCCCGATTGCGTGTCGAGTTGAAGCCCTGTTGGCCAATCGAGCTTTATCTCAGGATCGTTGAGCGTAATTTGTAGCAAAACTAAATCTGCCTGCTGGTCAAGCGCTTCCTTCGTCGTTTTCAATTCGTGACTTGTCGAGTAACGTGGCACTCCATAGTTAATTACCTCTACTCTGCGCTGTCCAACATTCAAGTTCAGCCAGCGCTCGAGGCGTTTGGGAAAGGCGTCATCGAATTGCATATACGGTGCAAAAGCAAACGAATCGCCGATCACCGCTATGCGATAAACCCCTGCCTCCTTTTTTTCAGGATAGGCGCGATCCTGAAGCGTTTTTGCATCCTCTGCAGAGTAGTATGGCTTGGGGCGGTCATCCCACATCTTTTTTCCCGGACCCGAAAGCGCGACGCGGAAAACGATCTCTATCAGCACGAGCGAAGCAACGATACCAATGACCGGTAGCGCGAGCAGCACCGCAACGGGAATAGAAGCCTGCTTTTTTTCAATATATTCAGTGGACATTCTGGTAAAATACGATAGAGCACCGCGGCACTCAAGTCCGTCTTCGCTGTTGCGATGACGGACTTGCTCCGCCCTAGCCGTAATCACCAAGCGGGCCCAGCCTGCCTACCGGCCGTAGAAGCCACGCTGGATAAAATTTTCGATCCAGGCGATACTCTGCGCATGTCGAAAAAACGCCGCGTTTTAGTTACCGCCGCCCTGCCGTATTCGAATGGACGCCCGCATGTCGGGCATCTCGCCGGCTGCTATGTTTCGTCGGATACCTACGTACGCTACCTGCGCCTCACTGGCGCCGATGTGCGATTCATTTGCGGTTCGGACGATTACGGCGTGGCAATTATGCTGACCGGTCAAAAGGAAGGCAAAACGCCGGCTGAGGTGGCTGCATTCTATAACGAGAAGCAGGCCAGCGCCTTCGCACGCATGAGTATCGATTTCGATATTTATAGCGCAACATCACGCTGCCCGTACCATACTAAGACGAGCCAAGATTTCTTTCAGCGCGTATACGAGAAAGGGTATTTCGAAAAGCAGGAGTCGGAGCAGTTTTTCGATCCGGAAAAGAACGTGTTCTTACCCGACCGTTTTGTAAAAGGTACATGCGGCTATTGCGGCACGGCCGACCAGAACGGCGATCAATGCGAGAACTGCGGAAAAGCGCTCGATACCGAGACGCTTCAAAATCCAGTCAGCGTATTCTCCGGGAAAGCCGCGGTGCGCAAAAGCACGACGCACTGGTATCTTGATTTCTCCCGATTCGAAAGGGAAGTGGCCGCCTGGCTCGAAACGGCAACGCTACGCGAACACACGCGCAGCTACGTTAAAGGCTTGCTATCTACCGGTTTGGTGAAGCGATCAATGACGCGCGATATCAGCTGGGGCATTCCAGTGCCGCTTGAAGATCCCGAAGCAAAGGGGAAAGTACTATACGTCTGGTTCGATGCGCCTATTGGCTATATTTCGAACACCAAAGAGTGGTGCGCGCAGCACGAGGGATCGCCCGACGCATTCAAAGAATGGTGGCAGTCGGATGACACTGAAATTTTCCATTTTATTGGTGAAGATAACACGATATTCCATTGCATCATCTGGATCGCAATGCTGACAGCCGAAGGAACCATCAAATTACCCAAAGGCGTGATCGTTAACCAGTTCCTCAACATTCAGTTCCCCGGGCAGGATGTTGAAAAGATTTCAAAGTCGCGCGGCAATGCGCCGTGGATTGAGGACTTTCTAAACGAAGGCGGCGATGCCGATTCGCTACGTTATTATCTAACTATGGTGGCGCCAGAGAAATCGCGCACCGCGTATCAGCCCGACGATCTCGTGCAGCGGCATAACTCCGAGCTCGCCAACATCTTAGGCAATTACGTGAACCGCATTTTGACGTTCACCAAGAAAAACATTCAAGAAACGGCTCCCGAATTCAACGACAGCGGCGCGAAGCAGATCGACAAAGCGTTCGAAGATGCGTTAACCGCAACCGTGCGCGAAACCTCGAAGCTGCTTGAAGAATTTTCGTTTCGTGCCGCACTTGAACGGGTGATGGAATTCGCACGCGAATGCAACCGGTACGTTGACGAAAAGGCGCCTTGGAAGACTCGCAAGACGGATATGGAAGCGACGATCGCGACCATCGTTCGCGCACTGTGGAGTATTAAGGCGCTGGCGATAATGCTTCTGCCCTTTATGCCGACAACCGCAAAGAAGATGCTCGCCATGATCTCGCTGGAAGCAGGAGAAATTCAGTGGCATGACGCGCTTAAACCGCTCGAAAGCGGCTTAGTAATCGGCGACTTGCAGATTCTGTTCAGTAAGATTGAATCAGATCCCAAATAGGGTTAAAAACAATTCATCCTATTCGCGTGCCCGTAGCTCAGTTTGGATAGAGCGTCAGCCTCCGAAGCTGAAGGTCGTAGGTTCGAATCCTATCGGGCACGCCAGCTGCCTCCGCCGTTTAGATTCATTTACGAACTGAAACGCATAGGAGTACGTGCGGCACCAAGCACGACCACCAATATGCTAGATCGAAACTTTCAACGCGCTAATCATCGCAAGGTCGTCCTTCTCGCGACCCTCCGCCGGCTCATTATCGAAGGTTTCACGAACGAGAAACACCAAGCTCAACTCGGTTGAGAGCGCAGCTTCGATACCCACCTCGGCATTTACCAGGTAGTTCTCGGAATTATTGACGTCGAATAAAATTTCGGCGGATTGATATAGTTTAGAAGTGCAGCTTAAATAGTATTCGAACTTATCGCCAAGACGTGGAGCGAGGTAGTCATCCTTGACACTGTCGACCTCTTCAAAAATATAGCTCGGTCCCGCTTCGACCCGGAATTTAAATGTATTATCCTTGAGTAGGTAGTACCCCATGGATGGATCAATGAATACGCGGTAATCGATCTGCGCAATCTCATCATAGAAAAATTTGCCCCCCATACCGAGGTACATACGATCGTCAAGCAAGCGATTATACGCGCTCAAAAGCCTGAAGTCATTTCGCGTCGTGTCGTCTCCCGTTTCATCCTTGGCATTTGAATCGCTGCCAAAGTTATACATGAACGTGCTATCGACGATATTCTTATCTTTTTCATAATAACTTTTGCCAAGAATGGTGACGAGCTGCGTATCGCTGTTTCCGGAGGTCATATTGTAGCCGAACGCGAGACTATTATCCCATTCGCCAATTTTCTTTTTCGGCGCACACGCCTCATCTTTTGGAATACACTCGGCGAGTGCGGAGACCGAGATTAACGGTAGAAGAAAAATTGAAAAAATAAATGAATAGCTTCGATTACTCATGCAGCAATATCTCCCACAGTAATTGGCTCAACGACACGGAAAAAATCGCATAAATCGACCTCGTTGAATAGCCGAAAAATAGCTACTCGGTCAGAACTGATTGATCGAAATCGATCTTTCCTTCGGTCTTTAAACGATTGAGCATCGAGTCGGTCAACGTGCTGGCAACCGCCATACCAGCCTGCTCCTGAAACGGGACAATCTTCTTTTTTATATCTTCGGCGCTCGGCGGTGTGACCTTGCTAACAGCGACAATCACGTATCCGTCATCGGTCTTGTACACATCAGGCAAGGCTTTTCCCGGCTGGGGATCTTCAAAGAGCGCTTGGACTAAGGCCGGTGTCGTCAACACAGGCTCGGAAACCGTCTTTTTCGTCAAATTTTCTTTGGTGCTAAAAGAGAGCTTTGCGCCTTCAGCCACCGTCTTCAAATCCTCGCCCGCATTGACCTTGAGGAGCAGTGCACGCGCAAGATTCTCGGCAGCCTGCGCTCCGTCGCGCTTCTTCAGGGCGTCAATAACTCTTTGGCGCACCGACTCGAATGGTGGAAGCGTTGGTTCATTATACTTTGAAACGGCAACGAGAACGGTCTCGTCTCCAATCTCGTGAATTTGCAGCGTATCGGCGCCCTGCTCAATAACTCGCTCGCTCAATCCTTTCATTTCAGGGGTTGGATCCTTTTCCTTGCCCACCGCGCCACCGCTCGACGCAACCTGCGCTTTATACTTCGTTGCGACATCCGCGAGAGTTGTTTTACCCCCTTTCAATTCCACAAACAGCTCCTGCGCACGCGCTGCCGCATATGCCGGCGCCTCTTGCGCGCGCAGTGTCTTTTCGATTTCGCCGCGAACTTCAGCGAGCTCCTTGACCTTTGCCGCTTCGTATTGGTCAATCTTTACAATCTTAAATCCACTCTCCGTAGAGACAAGATCAGCGATACCCGTCCCCTTGATCGCAAACACTTTCGACGCAAGCGCTGCGTCTGCTGTCTTCTGATCAATCCAACCGATCTCGCCGCCGAGCATCTTAGTGGTAATATCATCGGAAGCTTCCATCACCAAATTCTCGAATGACTCATTAGCTTTTGCGCGCTTGAGAATCGCTTCTGCTTTGTCTTTCGTCTCTTTCTGCTGCGCCTCAGTCGGGTTTTTCGGAAAGAGTATTTCAATGTGGCGAATCTTAGCGCGTGCCGGATTGGAAAAGCGCTCCTCATTCTCCGATAAATAAAAGGCGATATCCTCATCCGAAAGAATAACCTCGCTCGCCACGAGCGCCGGCGTGAGCGCCACGTACTGATATTCGACTGTTGCCGGAGTTTGAAAGTCCGAGGTGTTATTCTCGAAATGGGTCTTAAGGACTGAATCTTCGGGAACCGGCAGCAGCGCAGCCGCGTCCTTCACTTTCACTTCCGCATAACGCACGTCCACTTTAGTTTCTTCCTTTTTAAGCAAGGCCTCGGCCTCTTTCTTCGACGCGAAAGACGAAAGCTTTAGGATATTTGCGAACTGCTCTCTCAAAAGATCCTTTCTCGCTTGCTCTTCGAATTGCGGCGCCGTGTAGCCCGATGTGCGCAGAAAATTCGCATACTGCGCGGTATCGCCATTGAATGATTTGGTGAGGTACGCGCGCAGCTCCTCCTCGCCCGTGGTAAGCCCAACCGCGCGCGCCTCTTGCTCGATCAGGAGTCCGTTAATCATTTGGTCCACTACTTGGCGCGGCAAATTGAGATTGAATGATTTTGCCAGCTCATTGAAGCGCGCGCCGAACATTTGCACGTATCGCTCCCGCGTTTGACGGACTTCACGGTAAAAATCGGCGTACGCAACCGTCTCCTCGTTCACCGTAATTG
>CAYTAW010000022.1:2087-15788 GCA_964435675.1 uncultured Bdellovibrionales bacterium | reverse complement strand
AATCCGGGCCTCGCGTATCAATCGCAAAAGCGCGCAAGAGCGCGTCAGAACTTCTCGACAATCAGTATAACTTTTTCCCGTTCGACCGCGTTGTGCCCGATCCGGGGACGGAAGTACTAATCCGCATCAGCTCGCCCGATGCCAGCTTTTTTAACTGCATTGCGCTATGGGGATCGGTATCGACCCATGATGCGTTCAAGCGCACTCACGGCCATCATCTTGACTGCACAGATTTTCACGATCACGCAAATGTCACCACCAATTTTTCCGAAGCTCCGCGCAAAGAACAATTCTTCCCCCGCTTTACCGCGTCTTTTAGCGACGATGAAATCAATGAATATTCGATCGGGTGGCGCGGCGTATGCTTCAAAACCACGCATGTGCCGATATATCCGAATTCGAGCGTCCACCTCACGTTCAAGGCAACTCGAAACAAGCTCTCCAAAATCGTTCTTGTCATGGTCAATTTCTCGCGTGCTAATCAAGGCACCGTTGAATTTCGATTGTCACGGCAAAAGTCGGGCGGATGGAAGGACGTCTGGCGAGATCGGCTTAATGCCAGCGGCGTAATTGACAACGCTCCAGTTGAGTTTAAATTTCCCGAAATCGACGATTCACAGGGCGCCTGGTTTAGATTGGATATTTCATCCGCTGACTGTACCCCAGGAAGCTGCATCGGGATTCAAGGAACCGCCGTAGATGAAAGGCTCGAAGTTTTTAAGCAGCTTTCTCGGACGGGCACGGCCGTTTCGATGGTAGACAGCAAAGTGTGTTATGCGCGCCCGCCACGCCCCTACCACTCTAATTTGCCGCACTACGAACGGCTCAGTCGGCCGGTGAGCGAGGCGCACTTCAATGCGATAGTAATTACAGACGATCCGCCTTCCTCGGCTGTTCTCGCGCGTTTTTCGCGGTTGATCAATTACCCAATGATCTCGGTCGAGACATTGGAAGCAAGCAATGAAGAGTTCGCCTCAAAGGACCTCATTGTATTGGCGGAGGTCCCCTATTCGCCGACCATTGAGCGCGTGCTTGAAGTCGCAAAACGGTGCTGCATTCCGGTAGCGGCCTATGGCTACGCGGCTCCAGTCGAGAAAAAGGCTATTCACCGTGCGCGCTCACTCGGCAAAGTCAAAGTATCGACACAGCCCAAATTGAAGTCTCTTTACCTGCCTCCGCACTGCGATGCGGTTCTGCCCGATGGCGGCGGCCTCGATGATCATCAGCTGTACAACGCCTATCGCGAACTGTATCCGGACTATCGCGCGAAGCGCCTTCCGTCAGTTTCGATTGTCAGCATCCTCTTCCGCAAAGAGACCGAAATTAGCGCCGTGCTCGAAAGCCTGCGCACCCAAGATTATGCCGGCAAAATGGAGATAGTGCTGGTTGATGATTGTTCGCCCGATCGCTCAAGAGAAATCGTCGAAGACAAAATTAGAGAATTTCCTGCCGACTTCGGAGCACAGGGCCGGATGCCGATTCGCTTGATTCGTAACGATAAAAATACCGGCAACTGCGGCTCGCGTAACAAGGCAATAACACAGGCGCACGGCGACATCGTGTTAATCATCGACGCAGACTGCGTACTTAATGCGCGCTGCGTCCGTGCGCACGCATCGTGCCACGCGGTTGGGGACGTAGACGTGGTAATCGGAACGCATAATCTCGAAACCAATCACCGCGATCCACTGCTCGTTGCCGCAGAATTTGAGCGCGATCCGCTCAAGGCTCAATCGCAGGCGCAACTCCAGGATGCGATTGTGCCGCAAAGCTTTCTTAATTCAATCACGCGAAATGTCTCAATGCGGCGTAATTTTATTGGAGAGGATCTCTTTGACGAACTATTCGCCTACTCGACCGATCCTGAATCAGGTTTCGGCTGGGAAGACGTAGAAATGGGCGTCCGACTCTTCAAACGCGGGGCGCGGTTCCGGTACACCAATCATGCGATTAGCGTGCATATCTCCCACCCCTCTTCGTGTGATGAGGGAACCAAGCCGGCGCGATCGATTCGCAATTTCCGCAGACTGCTTGAGAAGCATCCCGATCTCCGTTTGGTTTCGCGCCGCTGGGTCATAGACACCTTTGATAAAATCTGCGCCTGGATGGACAATTCAAAGATTGGAGAAAATGCCGATCGACAGTGGGTCGCCGATCATTTAAAGAGCTTCCAGTCCCTGCGAACCAACTACCGTCCGCGAAAGCAATTGCGCATCGCCTCGTACCGCTGGCACTGCCCGCACCAATACGAACTGTATAAGCTACCTCATCATTTCACGCTTTTTAAGAGAGGAGATCATAGCTACACGAATTCGTGGGCATTCGAACAGCGCCCGCTCCGCCCGAATGTGGTTCTGAAAGATGTGTCCGAATTCGACAGCCGCGATTTTGATCTCGCAATTCTTCATTTCGATGAAAACTCGCTGCATCCGGAAAATACGCACGGAGTCTTGGGAAGTGATTGGGGTGCGAGCTTTACATGGTTTCGGGAGAACGCGAATCTGCCGATGGTGGCAGTTTGCCATGGCACGCCACAGTTCAAGGGGCAATATAATCCAAATTATCGTGAATCAGATTTAGGTGAGGTGCTTAACTACGAACGGCAGCGGCTTGTAGAGTATCTCGGAAACACTCCCGTCGTATGCAATTCGCACCAAGCGCAGGCCGAGTGGCGATTCAAAAACTCGCGCGTAATTTGGCACGGCTTTGATCCGATGGAGTTCGGACCGGAATCGACTCGTCCTGGTATTCTTACACTCGGCGAAGCGATGTTCGAGCGACCAGTGTACCGGGGCGCTCATCTTTTCGACCGGGTTCGCGCGCTACTCCCCGAAGATATAGAATTTCACTATTTGCGGGTTCCACGACCGCCATTCAATTACGAATCGTCGAATAACGATTATGCGTTCGCGAAATTCCGGCTCTATAACCAGGAGATCCGCCGGCACTCCGTCTATTTCAATCCGACAAAACGATCGCCAATGCCCCGTTCACGCGGTGAATCGATGATGTCCGGGCTAGTTTCCGTGAGCGCAAACAATCATGACGTGTCGCTCTTCATCAAGAACGGCATCAACGGGTTTTATTCCGACGATCCGGCGGAACTCGCGGAATACCTTCGCTTCCTGATCGAGAATCCGAATGCGTGTGTGGAAATGGGCCGAAAGAGCCGCGAGCTGGCATGCGATATTTTCAATATTGATCGCTTTCATCGCGACTGGAACACGTTTCTTGATAGTTTAGGTGTGTAGCCTATGTGCGGAATAGCGGGAATAATTGGCCTCAAAGAGCTTCCCCAAGGCGCGACCGAAACGCTGGCGCTTATGGAGAAAGCAATCCGCCACCGCGGTCCCGACGGTTCCGGTACGCACCAGCATCAGCGCGGTGGATTTCTCAATGTTCGCCTTGCAATCGTCGATCGCGAGGGCGGACATCAACCGATTTACAATGAGAACGGCGATGTTGGAATTGTCTATAACGGGGAGGTATACAACTTCCCTGAGTTGCGCAGAGAGCTTGAATCTAATGGCGCGCAATTCTAGACCTCGACCGATACCGAGGTAATTTTACAGCTCTATCTCGCATATGGCACGGACGCATTCAGGAAACTGAACGGCATGTTCGCGTTTTGCATCTGGGATGATCGCAGCGGTGAGATATTCATCGTGCGCGATCATATCGGTATCAAACCACTGTACGTATATCGCGACTCCGAAAAGTTGCTCTTCGCCTCGGAAATCAAAGCGCTGCTTGCCGTTCCGGACCTCGAACTCCCACTCGATGAACGAGGAATCTACGATTATTTTACATTTCGCTATATGCAGGCTCCGTTCACCTGCTTCGAAAATATCCTTCGGCTCGAGGCTGGAACGTTTTTAAAGATCAAAGAGGATCGCGTCGTACGCCACACCTATTGGGACGTCGAGTATAAGAATCCGTCTCCGGCAACCCTCGGCCTGAGCGCCGAACAGGTTAAAAAAAATGTCCGCGAAAAGCTGCTCGCGGCCGTGCAGTCGCAACTCATGGGCGAAGTGCCAATTGGCGTCCTCTTGAGCGGCGGCGTTGATTCATCGGTTATAGCGTGGTGTATTCACCAACTGGGCGCTGATTTAACCACCTACAATATCGGTTTTCCCGATGTAAATGAGTTCGAATACTCGCGAGAAGTCGCTAAAGCCTTGCAATTAAAGCATGTCGAAGTATGCACTTCGCCAGCGGCGCTGCTCGATGATTTCGATCTGATTATCCGCGCAGTTGATGAGCCGATTGCCGACCCCGCGTGCTTCCCTCTCTATCAACTCTGTAAAGAGTTAAAAAAGAGCGTGACGGTAGTACTCTCGGGGGAAGGAGGTGACGAACTGTTCGGTGGCTACCCGCAGTATCTGCGTACTATGCAGCACGAAGGAATGGCGCCGGAGCTTCAATTCAATGAATTCATGGACGCGAGCTATTATTTTAGAACCGGTATCGATCGATTTTTTTTGAATAAACACATTCCGCCGCACATCTTGCGCTGGCGCAAGTATTTCGTCGAGCAGGACGGGCTGAACCGTTCCCTCTCCTATGATATGCGCACTTGGATGCCGGACAATTTGATGATGAAAGCCGATAAGATTTTAATGGCGCATTCACTCGAAGGCCGCTTTCCGTTTCTCGATCTCGATCTTTTGAACTATGCGGCGCGTCTCCCGGAGTCGTTTAAAATTAGCCCCGATAAAATCACTAAGTGGATTCTCAAAGAGAGCTTTGCCGACGTCCTTCCCGACTTGATAGTTGAGCGGCCAAAAATGGGGTTTTCGGTGCCCGTTGACGACATGCTCAACACGCTCAAAGAACGGGTGCAGGAGAGCCCGCGCGCATTAAAGAATCACGCGCTGAGCGAAATTGTCGACTTGCGGGCGGTTGAAGACTTGTTCAACGACCACTACAGCGGAAAGTCCCCCGCGACACTGCAAGTCTGGACCATTTTTATCATGCTCTCTTGGTTTCGGCTGCACCGCTGAGCAGATCGCGCTATTGCGCTGCGGTGACTTTTCGGCGCGACGCTAAGGTATACGCTGAAAACGCCGCTACCAGCACCAGATAAACCAAAAGCGGAATCAACGGCTCAAGCATGCGCGGCTCTCCCATAAAGCAGGCACTCAATATAATTGGCGAAAAGATCATCGCGGCGAGCGTAAAAAAGACGACGCCGAAGACTACGCTCCCCAATAGCGCGCCGAGCAGCGCCGCGAGAAATACCGGTTCGCTCTTATCGATCAGCGGCACATCCCGGCTATCGGCGAAAAGTATATCCCGCTGCGTTTTTGCCAACGTGATGCCTCGAATATCGATCATCTTCTTGATTCGCTCGGCAACGAGCCAAGCAAAATTATAATAGCCGCGCTGCTCGAGCCACTGCTTACCAGCGAGCGAGGCGAGCTGCGCCGCTTCCGCGTCGGTCTTAAAGCGCTTAGGAGCCTCCACCTGCAGCATATCCACGTTCACATTTCGCTCCCCCAATTCGGGATCGACATAGATGAATCCGTCAGCTTCCCATAAAAAGGAATACGGTCCCTGCGTCGAAAACGGCACTGGTTTTCCGTACAGCCGGTAGCCACGTAACAGCCACGGCGACCAGAGAACCATCACCCCTATTGAAAACGCTGCGCCTAAAAACGCCAATCTTCCAAAGGATACACTGCGCACCCGCAGCCATTCGAGACCAAGCCCAAGAGGAATCAACGCCAAATAGGGGACCATATTCGGCCGCACCAGCGCGAGCGTTATCGACGCGCAGCCGAGCAGCAGCGCCTGCAAACCAGAGCGCGCCGGTCCCCGAGCCATAAAACGCAGGAAAGCGGCGAGCACAAGATACGTCAGCGACTCGCTCAAGGATTCCGTCGAAAAGCGGTAGCTCCAGAAAATAGAGCTGCGGGAAAGCGCGACAACCAGCAAGAACAACATCCCGAGCCGCTCTGAATTAAACAATTTTGATAATTCTCTCGAAAGCCAAAACGCGCTGCCGCCCAGGAAGACGGTCGACGCAATCCTCCAAATCCAGAGTCCCGTCTCTCCCTCGAATGGACCAACAAATGGAGCGCTAATAAACCCCATCCCCGGAGGCTTATAGGAGAGCCAAAAACTGTTGTGCTCGAACGTAAAGCAGCACCAGACGCGGCGCGCAATCGCCAGGTAATCTGCCATATCGGAGAATGGCTCTTCATGAATCGAGAACCAATAGGCGACGCGGAAGTACCAAAAGCAGAAGAAGGCAAAGAGTATGTAAAAAAAACGAGCGCGCTGCGTATTCACGCAACGGCTTTTACCACGGCCACTGTACCGTGCAAAAGGGGCTTTAACCTCAAGAACCCGATTTAACAGCAAATATTGCAAATTTAGCCGTCTGAGATAGTATTGATGGCCTTAGACGGAACGATAGATGGCGCCAAATCCCCTACTCTCAATTGTAAGTCCCGTGTACTACGGCAGCAAGCTGGTCGAACCGCTCGTTGCTCGCGTTTCCGAGGAGATGCGCAAGCTTGATGTATCCTACGAAATCATTTTGGTTGAAGACGGAAGCCAGGATGATTCATGGCTCAAAATAGCCGCTGAGTGCGGCAAGGATTCTCGCGTACGGGGCTTGAAGCTCTCGCGTAATTTCGGACAACACCCGGCGATTAGCGCAGGCCTTCATCATGCGCGCGGAGATTTTGTCGCCGTAATCGATTGTGATCTTCAAGACGATCCCAAATATATCGCGACGCTGCTCGCTGAAGCGCGTAAAGGATACGATATCGTGTATACGCGCAAATTGAAGCGCGAGCACAGCTGGCATAAGAATTTGGGCGCGTTCCTTTTCAACGTCGCTTTTAATTGGCTCTCAGAAAATAAGCAGGTAAATAGCCGCGAAGATGTCGGCGCTTTCTCACTCTTATCCCGGAAAGTCGTCGACGCATTCAAAGCCGTCAATGACTACCACCGCCACTATCTGCTCATTGTGCGCTGGCTCGGGTTCAAGGCAACGTATATCGATGTCGAACACGCGAAACGACTGGCGGGCAAGAGTAGCTATTCATTCCGAAAGCTGGTTGCGCATGCGATTGACGGCATCACCTCGCAGTCGACACGTCTGCTGCGTGTTTCGATCGCGCTCGGGCTATTGTTTTGCCTCGCGGCATTGGTAGCCGCAATGCTGCTCGTGACCCTCTACTTCACACATGGATTCAAGGAAGGGTGGACATCAGTTATGGTCTTGATACTTCTCTCAACAGGGATGATTCTTCTGTCACTCGGAATCATCGGCGCGTATCTGGGCAAAGCTTTTGAACAGGTCAAAGGACGTCCGCTCTATATCGTTGAAGCCTCCCTAAATGAGGTTGCCTAGTGAACAAAAAGACGATTCTCATTACGCAATCGAATTATATCCCGTGGAAGGGGTATTTTGATCTTATCAATGTCTCTGATGAGTTTGTCATTTACGATGACATGCAGTTTACCAAGCGCGATTGGAGAAACCGCAACAAAATTAAGACAGCACAAGGGCTGCACTGGCTGACTGTGCCGGTTCAAGTTAAGGGTAAGTTCGATCAGAAGATCCGAGACACCGAAATCGTTGACGATGGCTGGGCGGAAAACCACTGGAAAACAATTAAGCAGAACTACGCAAAGGCACCGCACTTCGCGCAATACGCCCCGGTTATAGAACCCATTTATCTCCAGAGAAAGTTCCGTTTTCTCAGCGATCTCAATTTTGCCTTCATCGAAGCCATTTGTGGCGCTCTTGGCATCAAGACCAATTTCCGCTGGTCGAGCGACTTCACTCTCGCCGAAGAGCGCACTGAGCGCTTAGTCAATATTTGCCGGGAGTTAGAAGGCACGAACTATGTCACCGGGCCTGCTGCGAAAGCGTACATGAACGAATCGTTCTTCTCTGAAAATGGCATTACATTGGATTATTTCGACTATTCCGGCTACACTCCTTACCAGCAGCTCCATGGCGATTTTGCGCATGACGTGTCGGTTATCGACCTGCTATTTAACGCTGGAGACAACGCCCGTCGCTACCTTAAAACGACCCGAGTAGATGTATGAGTGCTGAATCATCAATCATTTCTACCGTTTCCGAATATTATGCGGCAACCGTCGCGGCGCACGGGGCAACGGCAAAAGGTGTCGACTGGAATTCCGAAGAATCTCAACATGCACGATTTTTTGAGCTGTGCCGGGTCTTTGATCGCGAACAGGCACCATTTTCTCTGCTCGACTTCGGCTGTGGCTGGGGCGGCTTGCTCGAATATATCACGCACACCGCGCCTACGATGAAAGTATCCTACACCGGCTACGACATTGTTCCCGAGATGATCGAGGCCGCTAAGAAAAAGAATGGCTCCGCCGGCCAATGGCTGACCGAAATCGACGGGGATGCGCGATTCGATTACGTGATTGCCAGCGGCATTTTCAACGTCCGCCAAAAGCACACCGATCAAGAGTGGCTCGACTATATTAAAACGTCACTTAACCAGTTCGACCGTATGACCAACAAAGGTTTTTCTTTCAACATGCTCACATCGTATTCCGACCCGCCGAAGATGCGCGATTATCTCTATTATGCCGACCCGCTGGTGATTTTTGATTATTGCAAACGCACATTTTCACGGAGCGTCGCACTGCTGCACGATTATCCCCTTTATGAATTCACTATTTTGGTGAGAAAGTAAGGTATGGCCCAAATTGTAATTTTCGGAGCAGGCGATATCGCGCGGCTCGCGCATTTTTATTTCGAACGTGACAGCGAGCACTCCGTGGCGGCTTTTACGGTCGACGCGCAGTATCGTACTGGCGAAACGTTCCTCGACCTTCCGTTGGTTGATTTTGAAACGGTTACCGCCAAGTACCCACCCTCCCAATTCAAGATGTTCGTCGCCCTAAGCTATGCAAAGATGAATCGGGTGCGCGCACAAACCTACGCGCGCGCGAAAGAGCTGGGCTATGAATTGGTCAGCTATATCAGCACCAAATGCAGCTACCTATCCGATAACCCACCAGGCGACAACTGCTTTATCCTTGAGGATAATACCATCCAGCCATTCGTAAAAATCGGTAATAATGTCACGCTCTGGAGCGGCAATCATATCGGGCATGACTCGGTGATCGAGGACAATTGCTTTCTCGCCTCTCACATAGTCGTCTCCGGCTTCTGTACCATAAAGCAGGGAAGCTTTCTCGGCGTCAATGCGACATTGCGAAACGGCATCACTGTAGCGCCTGAATCATGTATCGGCGCCGGCGCCGTGATCATGAAAGATACGGTCGAAAAAGGAGTCTATACTCCCGAACGCGCCAAGTTGTTCCCCAAAAAAAGCGACGAAATTGAACTTTAATTATCAGGAGAAACTCTATGTCATCGACCGCCCCGTCCTACGGCATCGCTAATCAAGAAAAAAACGACTCCGAGATTGAACGTCAGCTCGAAGAGCTGCGCATCAATGGGTTTACGATTCTAGAGAATCAACTGACGAACAGCGAGATGCAAGAGGCGCGCGATCGGCTCGATCAGCTATACAAGAAGCAGGAAGCGATAATTGGCGCCGACGTGCTGAAAGCAATTAAGGAAGCGAATCTGGTGCGCTGCCCGCTCGCAGAGGACGACTTTTTTCTTTCACTAGCGCAAAAGCCGGCAGTACTCGATATTGCCCTCAGGGCGATTGGCGGCAGCTACGTCATGTTGCATCTGCAAAACGGCATTATCAATAAACCGAATGAACCGCATCACCAAAGCTCCTGGCATCGCGACCTTCCCTACCAAGAATACACTACTTCACGCGCTATCGGCATCGGCGCATTGATGTGCATTGACGATTTTACCGAAGAGATGGGGTGCACCTACGTGCTACCGCATTCACACCGGGTCGAGCGCATGCCTTCGCCTGAATATGTGAAGAAATTTGAAAAGCCTGCGTCAGCTCCCGCAGGCTCAATCATCGTCTTTGACGTGATGCTCTATCACCGCGCCGGCTACAACTCTTCGCAGCGTATCCGCCGCGGATTGAACAACGTCTATACCGCTCCGCTTTTCAAGCAGCAAATCGATCTTCCGGGAGCGCTTGAGGGACGGCACCAGGACGATCCTTTCCTCAAGAAGTTTCTTGGCTATGACAGCGCAGTTTCGCAGAACGTGACCGAGTACCGGCGCCGTCGTCATCAGCGCATGAGCAAATAAACTCCTATGAAATGGGAAAAATGCGGCCAGGTTTTTGCTCCCGAGGGCCAGTATCCGTGGATGATGACGCACGCGGCGAACCCGTTCGCTGAACTCGTCGCCGATAGCGTCTATCGCGTTTACTTTACCTGTCGCGACACTCAGCAACGCTCACATATCGCCTGGCTCGAATTCGACCTGCAATCGCAGAAAGTCGGCGCACTCGCTGAAAAGCCGCTGCTTGGGCCTGGACAGCTCGGCACTTTCGATGACAGCGGAGTGGCACTCGGCTGGGTCATTGATATCGGTGACGAAAAGTTATTTTATTACCTCGGTTGGAACTTGGCCGTAACCGTGCCGTGGCGGAATTCGATCGGGTTGGCGAAATTAAACAAGAGCAGCGGCTCCCTCGATCGCGTCAGCCTAGCGCCACTCATGGATCGTCATGCGGTAGATCCCTTCTCGATTTCCTATCCATGCGTGCTTTACGATCGCGGTCGCTACCGCATGTGGTACGGATCTAATCTATCGTGGGGCGAAAAATCCGAAACCATGAATCATGTGATTAAATATGCGGACTCCCCTGACGGGCACCAGTGGCGGCGAGAGGGAAAGGTGGCGGTCGAGCTCGAGGGAACACAGTATGCCCTTTCGAAACCGTGCGTTGTTGCGGACGGAAACTCTTACCGCATGTGGTATTCCTACCGGGGCGATTCGTACCGCTTAGGATTCGCCGAATCCTCTGATGGACTCTCTTGGAAACGCCGCGATGCCGAAGTCGGGATAGACGTCAGTGCGACGGGATGGGACAGTGAAATGCTCTGCTATGCCCACGTATTTAAACATAAAGACGACTATTTTATGCTTTATAACGGCAACGGATATGGCCGGACCGGATTTGGGTTAGCCCGGCTTTGCAAAGGATAAATCAACCTGATATCATCCGTTTGCCGTAATTTTCAGTGAGATTTGCTTCATGTCTAATGCTGCCGAGTCCGCCCCAGTTTCCTCGACTCTATCTCCCTCGACTTTCGCTGGTTCAGGGCACAACGTCGCTGGTTCAGGGCACAACGTCCTCGCTGGCTCAGGGCACAACGTTCCCTTCAATCGCCCGTTTCTGACTGGCAAAGAAACTCAGTACATAGAACAAGCGGTCGCTATTGGCAAAATTTCCGGAAATGGCGAGTTCACTCAGCGCTGCCATGCATTTTTCGAATCGCGCTACGGGATCAAGAAGGCGCTGCTGACGTCGTCGTGCACCGACGCCTTAGAGATGGCGGCGCTGCTCTGCGATCTACAGCCGGGCGACCAAGTTATTCTTCCATCCTATACGTTCGTTTCCTCGGCCAACCCGTTTCTTCTGCGCGGCGCCGAACTCGTTTTTGCGGACAGCTCGCGCGATAACCCGAATATTTCTCCCGAAAGCATCGAAGCCCTCATTACACCGAAGACTAAGGCGATCGTTGTTGTCCACTATGGTGGAGTGAGCTGCGATATGGACGCGATAATGAGTATTGCTCGTTCGCGAAATATTTTGGTCGTCGAAGACGCGGCGCACGCGATTGAGTCTTTCTATCGCGGCAAGGCACTCGGAACGATCGGCGATCTCGGGACATTTTCATTTCATGAAACAAAAAATATCATCTCTGGCGAAGGCGGACTGCTGGCGATAAACAATCCAAAACTGATGGAACGCGCCGAAATTCTTTGGGAGAAAGGAACTAACCGCGCGGCCTTTGCGCGCGGCGAAGTGGCCAAATATACCTGGGTCGATTTGGGCTCATCATTTCTCGCGTCTGATATCACCGCGGCGTTCTTGCTCGCGCAGCTCGAGAGCTTGGAAAAAATACAGAACAAGCGCTGCCTGATTTGGAATCGCT
The DNA here is from genome assembly GCA_964435675.1 of uncultured Bdellovibrionales bacterium. Lineage (GTDB taxonomy): Bacteria > Bdellovibrionota_C > UBA2361 > UBA2361 > CAYTAW01 > CAYTAW01. The sequence goes on along the minus strand of CAYTAW010000022.1, from coordinate 3,728 downwards.
ATTACGAAAATCTCCATGAACGGCTAGACTGGGCGGCTCTCCCCTCTGTCCCGAATTTCGCCACCGTGAACGGACACCTTTTCTATCTAGTTGTCAGCGGGATTCCCGAACGCACGCGCTTCATCAATCATATGAATAGCTACGGCGTACAGACTCTTTTTCATTATATTCCTCTGCACAGCAGCCCCTACTATATGTCGCGACACCAGGGACACAGCTTGCCCAATACCCAACGCTTTGCGGACGGCCTGATTCGGCTGCCTCTTTATTATGAGTTGACCACCGATCAGGTCGACCAGGTGTGCGACGCCATATACGCCTATACGCGATGAAATTCCTGCTCATAGCGCTATCTGTTACATTCCGCTCCGCTGCAGAATTGGTATCGAAGGCCGCCGCTATACAAAGCACAGTCGACGGCGGCACTTTTTTCAATTTCTGGCTATTTCTTGTTTTTGCGTTTCTACTTCTACAGACGGCAGCGTGGACGGTGGCGCTCAAGAAGCTGCCGCTCGTTTTCGCCTACCCGTTCATGAGCTTGGCGCTTCCGCTTACTTTTTTCGGAAGCGTCGCACTTTTCGATGAGGCGGTTTCTCCGCAACGCGTGGTAGGAATCTGTCTTATCGTCTGCGGAATAGTGCTCTCCTGTTGGCCTGCAAGGGGGCAGTCGACTCGATGACCCAGGGCATTTTACTTGCGATTATCGCAATTATTGCGACATCGGCGGGACAAGTCTTGCTTAAAGCAGGGACCAATGCGCGCGTTATACTCATACTTTCCGCATACGGATGCTTTGCGGTGGCGACTGGGCTCGGACTTATCGCACTGCGCACTATCCCACTCTCGCTTTATACTAGTTGGAGCGCGAGCACTTACATCATAGTAGGTTTGTTCTCCAGAATTTTCCTCGATGAGCGGCCGACACTTCGCCAATGGAGCGGCCTATGCGCCGTATTCGCGGGAATTGTAATCTTCAGTCTGGCTTAGAATCCTCGGACATTGCACGCCATTTCTGGAGCTGCAGGCCAAGCAGCTCGTCGTAGCTATTGTGCAGCAGCAAGCGCCGATCGACGCGCGCAAGATATTCGACCTGCCAGCGGTATATACCGAAACTGCCGAGAGCGAATATCAAAACGCCCGCAGTAATACGCTTTGCCCCGCGAAGCGGCGCATATTTAGCGAAGACAAACAGTGTCAGCAGCAGCACCGTTCCCCACGCAATGATATAACCCACAAATTTTTTACCCGTGTAATATTGAAGACGGACCTGATGCTTTCCGGGCTTGAGGCGGAGCGCAATCAACCCGCCATTTACCTCGATTAAGTCAACTTTATTACCGTCCACCGACGCGGACCATCCGGGAACGAATGGAAGCGGCGTGACGAGCAGAGACGGCACCCCCGTTGTTGTCTGCAGTGCGATGGCATTGGGCGTTAATTCAAGGACGCGCGTGCGACGATTGAGCCGGTCGAGTTCCTTGATACCGGTACGCTTACTATTCACCGGAAGTTCGCAGGCGGCGCTTCCATTCAGCGCAGCGACAGCCCCCTGGGGGGCGCAGGTATTCGGATCCATCAATCCAAAAGCGTTCTGCCAGGTATCAGCGCAATTGACCTGGTTGCTCAGATACAAGGGCAGAT